>CBDTUV010000209.1:0-5358 GCA_965363575.1 uncultured Pseudorhodobacter sp.
GTGGCCCCTTGGCCTTGGGCAATACGGGCAGAGAGGGGGGCGGTGGTCATGGGGCGATCCTTTGCTTTGGCACAGCAAAGCCTAAGGCGCGCGATAGGTCCAGCCCTTGCAGGTCTTGCATCGGCGACAAAAGGGTGGTTCCTGACAGGATATCCCAGCCAAAGGCCAATCTTATGCGCCCAATGCGCGGCATTTTTTATAAAATCTGTTCGGTTGTGACCTTTATCGTCATGGCATCCCTTATCAAAGCCACCGCAGACCATGTGCCGCCCGGTGAGGCCGTGTTCTTTCGGTCCTTCTTTGCGATGCCGGTAATCATTGTTTGGCTGGCCATGCGGCGTGAGCTGCGCACCGGGCTGCAAGCCAGCGCGCCGATGGGGCATGTTTGGCGCGGTGTGGTGGGGACGCTTGCGATGGGTCTTGGATTTGCGGGTCTTGGCTATTTGCCGCTGCCTGAGGTGACAGCGATTGGCTATGCAGCCCCTTTGTTGACCGTGATTTTCGCCGCGATGTTTTTGGGTGAGGATGTGCGGTTGTTCCGTATTTCGGCCGTGGTGTTGGGGCTGATTGGGGTGCTTATCGTGCTGTCGCCGCGTATGACGGTGCTGCCGGGGGTGGGCGATGATGCGGCCACACTGGGGGCGATGTTGGTGCTGGGCGGGGCGGTGTTTGCCGCATTGGCGCAGGTATTTGTGCGCAAGCTGGTGTTGCGGGAAAAAACCGCGGCGATTGTGTTTTACTTTTCATTGACGGCCACGGTTTTGTCGCTGGTGACGCTGCCGTTCGGCTGGGTTATCCCTGAGCCGCGTGAGGCTGCGCTGCTGGTGCTGTCGGGGCTTTTGGGCGGTGTGGGGCAGATTTTTCTGACGTCCAGTTACCGTGAAGCAGATGCATCTGTCGTGGCCCCCTTTGACTATGCGTCGATGATTTTCGCGCTTGGTATCGGGTATTGGGTGTTTGGTGAGGTGCCAACGCTGACCATGCTGCTGGGTGCTGCAATTGTGGTGACGGCGGGGGTTTTGATCATTTGGCGGGAACGGAAGCTGGGGTTGGAACGGGCCAAGCAGCGCAAGGCGATGACGCCGCAGGGATGAGGGGTCCCTTAGCCGTTTTCAGGTTAGGATCCTATCGGCTGTTTCAGTTCCCGTATGGCGATGATCCCTTCAAAAGCGAGCACTGCAAGAAGCACAGTTGAAATGATTTGCACGAGACCGCTTTCAATCAAGGCCACAATCCACGCAGCACCAAAGAGGTAAAAGCCCGCGTTCACCGCGACGACAGCCATCAATACGCATTTGGGCGCAGATTGAATTTTCTGTTTTATCATTGGCATAGGTAAGCATGATGGAAGGCGTTTGGGCAACAACCGCGCTGGTCAAATGACAGGTTGTTTTGCGAAACCACCCTACTCCAAATACCCCCTAAACGCGCCCACAACCTCCTCATACACCGCGCGTTTGAACGGCACGATAGAGGCGATCATTTCATCCGCGCCGACCCAGCGCCATTCAGAAAACTCGGGGTGGTCCGTGGCGATGTTGATTTGGTCATCGCGGCCCAGATAGCGGTAGAGGAACCATTTTTGGCGCTGGCCCCGGTATTTGCCGCCCCAGACTTTGCCCAACAACTCGGGGGGCAGGTCATAGGTAACCCAATCGTCTGTCTTGGCGATAAACTCCACCAAATCGGCTGTAACCCCGGTTTCTTCGCATAGCTCGCGCAAGGCCGCCGCGCGGGGTTTTTCGCCGTCATCAATGCCGCCTTGGGGCATTTGCCACGCAGCAACGGACGCATCCAGCCGTTGGGCGGCAAAGATTTGGCCCGTGGCGTTGATCAGCATCACGCCGACACAGGGGCGGTAGGGCAGGTTTGCAAGGTCAGGCATGTGATTTGGCCTTTTTGTCATGGGAAAAGGGGGCACAGATGCGCCCCCCCTTTTTCAAAGTGCTGTTAGATCAAGGCTTTACAGCAATGACCGACAGACCTTTGAGGATATCAACGGCATAGGCCATCTGGTAATCCTCTTCGCGCAGTTTTGCGGTTTCTTCTTCGCGAGTGCGGTCTTCTTCCAGCTGCTTGCGCTCATCCTCGGACATAGAATCATTGTCCAAAGCACCGCGCAAAGATGCCTCGGTCCGGGCTTTCACGGCGCTTTCAGGCTCTTTTTCATCCTCAACGGGTTTGCGAGGTGGCTGATTTACGATGATATCGGGGGCCACGCCCAGCGCCTGAATAGAGCGGCCTGATGGCGTGTAATAGCGTGCAGTTGTCAGACGCATCGCCCCTTCGCCCCGCAGTGGGATGATGGTTTGAACCGAGCCTTTGCCAAAGCTTTTGGTGCCCACGACAATGGCGCGGCGGTGATCTTGCAAAGCACCCGCCACGATTTCAGACGCAGAGGCAGAACCACCGTTGATCAGCACGACCACAGGTTTGCCGCCAGTCAAATCGCCCGGTGTGGCATTGAAACGCTCGCCATCGCTGGCCTCGCGCCCACGGGTTGATACGATTTCGCCCTTTTCAAGAAAGCCGTCCGATACTTGGATCGCTTGGTTCAGCAAACCACCGGGGTTGTTGCGCAGGTCGAGCACGACACCTGTGACCTTATCCCAGCCGCCCAATTCCTCGGCCGATTTTTTAAGGCCTTCTTCCATGCCCGGATAGGTTTGGTCATTAAAGGTGGTCATGCGCAGCACGATGGTGCTGCCAACGGTGCGGGCGCGCACGGCGGTCAGCTTGATCGTGTCACGGATGATCGACACATCAAAAGGTTCGGCCGTGCCTTCGCGCACCACGGTGATGATGATTTCAGACCCAACCGGCCCGCGCATCATTTCAACAGCCGCGTCAAGCGTCAAACCCAGTACTGACTCGCCGTTGACATGGGTGATAAAATCGCCGGCCTCGATGCCTGCAGCATCTGCCGGGGTGTCATCCATCGGCGACACAACTTTGACAAAGCCTTCTTCTTGGGTCACCTCGATGCCGAGGCCGCCAAATTCGCCGCGTGTTTGCACGCGCATATCGTCGAAATCTTTGGGGGGCAAATAGCTGGAATGCGGGTCAAGCGAGGTGAGCATGCCGTTGATGGCCGCTTCGATCAGCTTGTTTGTATCGACTTCTTCTACATATTGGCCGCGAATACGTTCAAAAATATCACCAAACAAATCCAGTTGTTCGTAGACAGTCGTTGTTTTCGCAGGCTCTTGGGCCAGCAAGGGGCCTGCGATTTGTGTTGTCAGCAGTATGCCTGCAACAGTGCCGCCCAAAGCAGCCATAGCGAATTTCTTCATTGCCTGTCTCAATCCTTTGTTGCGGCGAACCATGCGGCCGGATCTACCGGCTCGGTGCCTTGTCTGATCTCAATATAAAGCGTTTCTGTCTCGCGAATACCAGCGGCATCCGATGATGATGCGAGAAACTCTTTGTTACTGTCTTGGTCGCCGCCGCCCATAAGGCCCAAAGGCGCACCCATTCCGACCACTTCGCCAACCTCTCCATAGACCGTTCCAAGCCCGGCTAAAACCACTAGATAGCCCCCACCCGGTTCAAGGATAATCACATTTCCGTAGTCAAGCAGCGGACCACGGTAGCGGATGGTACCAGCCCAAGGCGCGGTGACCAAGGCGCGGGCGCGGGTAGACAGGCTGATGCCGGGGCGGCGGGTGCCGGTTGCATCCGCCTCATTGGCGCGCAGCAACAGGCTGCCGAGGGTTGGCAGGTCGAGTTTGCCCTGCGCCTGTGCAAAGCTGCGCAGCGCGTCCGAACCGTTGAGGTCCAGTTCAAGCCCATTGGCAAACGCGCCCAACGTATCGGCGCTTTCAAGCAGGCTGCGCAGCGCTTCGGGATCTTCGGTGAAGCGGCGCGGCAAGGTGGTGCGGTCTGAAATCGCTTGGCTCAGGGTGGTGCGGGCGGTTTGGGCGACGTTGAGGCCGTTCTCCAAAATCCCACCTGCGGCCACCTGCAAATTGCGCAAGTCGCGCAACTCGGTCAGTTCTGCTTGGAGGCGGGCGACTTCGGCTTGTAAGGCGGGGGTTACTTCGGAAAGGATCATGCCCGACCGCGCGGTGCCCAAGGGGCCAGACGGATGCAGCAGCAGCAACGGGCCGGGTGTCGCCTCTATCTGGCCCAAGACGCCCAAAAGCTGGCCCACACGGTTGCGCTGTGCGTCAAACTGCAAAAGGAGTGCCGCCTCGCGTACCTTGGCTTGGCGCAACCCGTCGCGCAGCGCGCTGAGGCCTTGTTCATAAGCTTGGATCGTGCGGGTCAGGGCAGAGACTTGGTCGCGGGCGGTTTGCGCTTGTTCCATCGCGGTCACGGCGTCCGCCAATGAGGCGGCAGCAGTGGTCGCCTGTTCTGCGACGGTTTGCGCATGGCCCACGCTCGCGCATCCCAGCATCACAAAAAGAGCGGCAGCGCGGATCATTGGATCAAGGTTTTCCCTGTCATCTCCTCGGGTTGCGGCAGGCCCATCAATTGTAACAGCGTGGGGGCCAGATCAGACAGCCTGCCTGCGCGCAACGTGGCGTTGGGCGGGCCGCCGTACAAAATGACCGGCACAAGATTGGTGGTATGGGCCGTGTGCGGGCCGCCTGTGACCGGATCAACCATGGTTTCGCAATTGCCATGATCGGCGGTCACAATCATCGCCCCCCCCGCTTTTTCGAGGGCTGCAAGGGCAAGGCCGAGGCCATTATCCACCGCCTCACACGCTTTGATCGCGGCCTGCAAATCGCCGGTGTGGCCGACCATATCAGGGTTGGCAAAGTTTACGACGATCAGGTCATAGCCATGCTCGATCGCGCCCACCAATTTGGCGGCAACCTCGGGTTCTGACATTTCGGGTTGCAGGTCATAGGTCGCCACCTTTGGCGATTTTGGCATGGCACGGTCTTCGCCGGGGCTTGGCTCTTCGGACCCGCCGTTCAGGAAAAAGGTGACGTGCGGGTATTTTTCGGTTTCGGCAAGGCGAAATTGGGTGCGGCCATGTTTCGACACCCAAGCCCCAAGGGTGTTGTGCAGCACGGGTTTTGGATAGGCGGTGATCATGTAGGCGTTATGCGCGACCGAATAGTCGACCATGCCCAGCATCGCCTCCCATTTTGGACGCGCTGTGGCATCAAAGCCGTCAAAGGACGGATCGCCAAGGGCTGCCAAAATCTCACGGGCGCGGTCAGCGCGGAAGTTCAGGCAATAAAACCCATCGCCCGGTTTGGCGCCAGTATAGCCATCCATCACGGTGGGCGCGATAAACTCATCCGTCTCACCACGGGCATGGGCGGCGGTGATCGCGGTTTGCGGATCTGGGGCGTGGCCGCCCTTGCCTGCGACCATTGCGTCAAAGGCACGTCCAACGCG
>CBDTUV010000210.1:0-5351 GCA_965363575.1 uncultured Pseudorhodobacter sp.
GGGACTTTAGCCGCGAAAGGCTGCGAGCAGGGCGTCAACCTCATCTGCCGTGGTGCACCATGCGGTGACCAGACGGCAAACCCCATCGCCCATATCGTAATAAACCGCACCGGCAGCGCGTGCGCGGGCATGGGATGCGGCGGGCAGGCGGACAAAGACGATGTTGGTTTGGACGGGGTGCAGGAGGTCCGCGCCGTTTATGCTGGCAAGCCCCGTGGCCAGACGGGCGGCCATGGCGTTGGAATGACGGGCCATATCAAGCCAATAGCCGCCGTCAAACCATGCCTCCATCTGCGCCGCGATATAACGCATCTTTGACGACAGATGCCCTGCGCGTTTGCGGCGGAGTTCCAGCTCCCATGATTTTGCAGGGTCAAAGAGGACAATCGCCTCGGCCCCCAAAAGACCGTTCTTGGTGCCGCCCAAGGTCAGCACATCGACGCCGGCGCGCCATGTCATATCGGCGGGCGAAGCGTTGGTGGCGGCAAGCGCATTGGCAAACCGCGCGCCGTCAAGGTGGGTGGCAAGGCCGTGCGATTTGGCAAGGGCGCACAGGGCGGTGAGTTCGGCCACAGTATAGGTGGTGCCGGCCTCGGTCACATTGGTCAGGCTGAGGGCGGTGGGTTGGACCGAATGGACGGATCCATCTGTTTGGGCCAGCGCTGCTGTCAGCGTGTCGGGGGTGATTTTGCCGTGATCGCCATCCACCAACAACAGCTTGGCCCCGCCCGAGAAAAATTCGGGCGCGCCGCATTCATCGGCTTGGATATGGGCGTGGCGGTGGCAGAGAATGGCACCGTAAGGCGGAGTATAAAGGGCAAGGGCAAGCGAATTGGCGGCGGTGCCTGTGGTGACAAGATGAACCTGAGCATCCGGGGCGTCAAACAACTCGCGGATTTGGGTGCGCAGCCGGGCCATTATGGCATCGGCCCCGTAAGACAGGGTTTGGCCATGGTTGGCGCGGGTAAGGGCGTCCATAATGGGTTGCGGCACGGGCGCGCCATTGTCCGAGGCGAAAAACATCAGGGCCGTTCCTTTATGATATACTCTTCCCAGTCTTCTTCGGACACTTCGGTTTCCGGCACGGTCCAGCCGCGCACTGATGCGCCCTCAATATGCACCGACTCGGGGTCGTTTGAGAGGAGGGGGTGCCAATCGTGCAGCGGTTTGCCTTCGTGGATTAAACGGTAGGCGCAGGTGGTGGGCAGCCAATAGGCGATTTGTTCCAACTTTTTAGGGGTAAGCTGTACACATTCCGGCACGTATTTGTGGCGGGTAGCGTAGTTGGAACAGCGGCAGGTGTCACCATCCAGCAGGCGGCAGGCGACGCGGGTAAAGGCGACCTCGCCGTTGTCTTCATACTCGATTTTATTCAGGCAGCATTTGCCGCAACCGTCACACAGCGCTTCCCATTCCGCGCCCGACATCTTTTTCAAGGGGACGGTTTCCCAGTAGCGGGGGCGCAGGCCAGTTGGGGCGGCGATGGGGGGGAGTTTGTCGGTCATTTGGAAGCGGCCAAGATGGTGCGGGCGCGGTCGCAATCGGCGTGCATTTGGGTGATGAGGGCGTCGAGGCTGTCGTAGTTTTCCTCACCGCGCAGCCACTCGACGAAAGCGATGGAAAGATGCTGTCCGTAAAGATCGCCGTCAAAATCAAAGAGGAATGTTTCAAGATTAGGGCGGTTTTCACCAAACATCGGGCGGATGCCAATGTTGGCCGCCCCCATATAATGGCCCTTTTGCGGGCCGGTCAGCACATCGGCATGAACCGCGTAAACGCCGTTGCGGGGCAGGTGCAGGCCGGTCACATCCATATTGGCGGTGGGAAAGCCCATTTGGCGGCCCCGTTTTGCGCCGTGGATCACCTCACCATCAATGCGGTGCCAATGGCCCAGCATTTCGCGGGCGGTTTTGGTGTCGCCCATGGTCAGCGCGGCGCGGATGTTGGTTGAGGAAATATCGGTGCCGCCGGTTTGCACCAGACTGGCCAAGTGGACGGTGATGTTATGGGCGGCGCAAAGGGATTGAAGGTCGGCGGCCGTGCCTTTGCGCCCTTGGCCAAAGCAGAAATCCGCGCCGACGGTGACATGGGTCACGCCAAGCCCTTGGGCGAGGACTTGGGCCACAAATTCAGGCGGGGTCAGGCTGGCGAGGCTTGCGTCAAAGGGCAGTTCAAACAAGGTTTGCACGCCGAGTTTGGCCAGACGGTTGGCGCGCCCTTCCGCATTCATCAGGCGAAACGGGCCGGAATTGGGCGCGAAATAGCTGCGGGGGTGGGGTTCAAAGGTGATTATCCCCAGCGGGCCGTGTTCGGCTGCCAGCGAGATGACATGCTGATGGCCAAGGTGGACGCCGTCAAAATTGCCCATCGCCACGGAGGCACCGCGGTGATTTTGGCTAACCCCTTGCCAATGGTGATAGATTTCCATGCCCGTCCTTACGGGCAGCGCCCGGTGTCAATCAAACTTGCGGCTTGGCGCGAGAACCAGCGCTTCGCCCTTTAGGACCACGGTATCGCCCACTGCGCAATGGGTTTCAAGGGTCACACGGCGGCGGGCGATATCAATCGCCGTGACCGTGACTTGGGCGCGCACATGGTCGCCGGGGCGCACAGGGGCCATGAATTTCAGGCTTTGCGCCAGATAAACGGAGCCGTGGCCGGGAAGCTGTTCGCCAATCACCGCCGAAATCAGGCCGGCGGTCAGCATGCCATGCGCGATGCGCCCTTCAAATATCGTGTCGCGGGCGTAGGCCTCATCTAGGTGGACGGGGTTATGGTCGGTCGACACCTCGGCAAACAGTTCGATGTCACGCTCGGTTACGGTTTTGGACAGGTGGCGGGTCATGCCGATTTCAATGTCTTCAATGCAGATGGTGCCACGTGGCTGATTATCAAGCATGGACCTTATCCCCCGATTGCTGTTGCTGAGATATAGCAAATGCTGCGCTGCGGCGCAATCGGGTTGGTAATAAATTATCGCCTGTTGCTGAATTATTGTAACAATATTGCGCGCGAGATTACCGCAGGAAGTCCATTACATAGGTCGGGTTGCGCTGCTCGGCCAAAAGCCATGCGTCAAGTGCTGCACCGTCCAGCGCGTCAGGGGTGCCGAATTGGCCCGCGTTCAGGCCTTCGGTCAAAAACAGGCTGTCGAGGTTTTCTTGCATGGCGCCTTGGATATCGGTGTTGATGCCGTCGCCGACGCACAGGATATCTTGGTCGGAAATGGACCCAGCAAGGGCGATCAGGCGGCGGCGGGCGAGGTCATAGATCGGCGGGTGGGGTTTGCCGAAGTACAGCACTTCGCCGCCCATTTCGGTGTAAAGTTCGGCCAAAGCCCCGGCGCAATAGATCCGCTTGTCGCCGTAATCGACCATGATATCGGGGTTGGCGCAGAGCATTTTCAGCCCGTTGGTTTTGGCCAGCAGGAATGTGGCGCGGTAATCATCGGGGGTTTCGTCAAATTCGGAATTGGGGCCAGTGCAGATTATACCTTGGGCTTCGGCCAAGGGGACCAGCTCGATCGGGTTGGTGATGGCCATCGCGGCCAAGGCGGGGTCGGCAAATTCATCAAAGAACGCCTGATCCTTTGGCATCGGGCCGATGTGATAGACCTTTTGGCCCGCAGCCCCCGAAAGATACGCATATTGCGTGGCATCGCCCGAGGTTATCACCTCATCATAGCAGTCGCGCGGTACGCCGATGCGGTCCAGCTGCACCAAAACGCTGGGTTTTGGGCGCGGAGCGTTGGAGACGAGGATGACGACGCCGCCAGTGGCGCGGTAGGCCTGAAGCGCGGCCACGGCGGCGGGAAAGGGTTTTACGCCATCATGCACGCAGCCCCAAAGGTCGCAAAAGAGCGCACGGTAGCGGGGGGCGATTTCGGCAAAACTTGCGATGATTTGGGGCATTGTAGGGCTTTCGGTCTTTGGGGCTTTCGGTGTTTTGGATCAGAGCTTTAGCGCAGGGATGATTTGCTTTTTACGGCTCATCACGCCCGGCAGAACCACGGTGTCGCCGGTGACTTTGACGCCAAAAGATGCCTCGGCCATTTGTTTTACAAGGTCGTTTGGGATGAGCAGTGTCGCCTCCTCGGCCAAGATATCGACGACGAACAGCAAGACTTGGTCGGCACCGTCCTCTTTGGCCACATCGGTCATGGCGGCCATCAGGCTGGCTTTGCGGTCCAGCACGGTTTTGGGTGAGGTGGTTTCCAGCACGGACACACGCAGGTCTTTGCCGGCGACCGTGTATTCCTTGCTGTCCATGCGCAACAGTTCGGCGTCAGAAAAGGCCGAGACATCGGATTTGGCCGCGAACAGATCAGCCGCATGATCGGCGATGGAGACGCCCAGATCGGCGGCGAGTTTTTCCGCGACAGACCGGTCATGCGGGGTCGTGGTGGGGCTGCGGAATTGCAACGTGTCGGAGATGATGCACGACAGCATGGCACCCTTGATGCCACGGGGTGCGCGGGCCAGCGCGTCGCCCATCAGATCGTGCAAGATGGTGGCGGTGCAGGCCAAAGGGCGGATGGTGATGTTGATCGGGGATTTGGTTTTCAGGCCGCCGACCAGCAGGTGGTGGTCGATGATGCCGACCACATTGGCGTCATTGATCGACGGCGGCAGTTCTGCCGGGTTGTTGGTGTCAACGATCCAGCAGGTGTCTGTGGCGCTGACATCATTGATGATTTCGGGTTTGGGCAGATCCCAATGCTTCAGCACGAAAGCCGCCTCGGTATTGGGTTCGCCCAGCAATACGGCGCGCGCCGGGGTGCCTGTGATGTCAGACAGATACCATGCCCAGATGATGGGCGAGCCGGTGCTGTCGGTGTCGGGGGATTTGTGGCCAAAGACGAGTGTGGTCATGATGCGCTAACCTGTAGCTTGAGTGATTTGCGGCCTTATAGGGCTGCGCGCAAGGAATGTCACGCGTGGGGCGCTGCGGGTTTGCGGGCGTCTTGGGCGATGTGACCCAAGATTGCGGCGAAAACGATTGCGCCGCCGATCAGCGTGGCCTGACTGGGGCTTTCTGCAAAGAACAGCCACACCCAAAGCGGGGCGAGGGGGGCGTCAAGCGCAGAGATCAAGGCGGTTTCAATCGCGGGCAGATAGCGCGAGCCGATTAGGAATAGGGTAAGGCCAAGCGCGGAATTGGTGATGCCAAAGGCGGCGAGGATGCCGAGTTCTGGGGGTGTCACGGCAAGGGCTGCGGCAAAGGGCAAGGCCGCCAGCGCGCTGAGGACGGCGGCATAGATGATGGCCACGTGGGCGACTGTGGTCAGAGGCGCAGGCTTGCTATAAAGCAGATCATGCCTGCGCCCGAAAGCACCGCATAGGCCCAACCCG
>CBDTUV010000211.1:0-5293 GCA_965363575.1 uncultured Pseudorhodobacter sp.
CCATCCGCGCGCGATTCACAGCACCCAATCGCACCCACTTCCCTTTCCCCGCGCCCCCCGCTAGGCTCTGCCTGTACCGCAAAAGGCCCGCAAAAATGACCCTCTCCGCCATCCAATCCCGCCTCCTCTCGGCCTGCGCCGCCTCCAATCGTGACCCGGCCAGCCTGACCTTGATCGCGGTGTCCAAAATCCAGCCGATTGATCGGGTCCGCGCGGTTTTATCCGAAGGCCACACAATCTTTGGCGAAAATTACGTTCAAGAGGCGGTTCAAAAATGGCCTGACCTGCGCGCCGAATTCGGCCCCATCCAGGTCCACATGATCGGCCCGCTTCAAACCAATAAAGCCAAACCAGCGGTAGACCTTTTTGACGCGATCCATACCCTTGATCGCCCCTCGCTGGCCACAAAACTCGCCAACCTCGCCCAATCGCGCGGCACCAGCCCCGCGCTGTTCATCCAGATCAATATCGGGAGTGAGCCGCAAAAAGCAGGCGTCTTGCCCGCCGATGCCGACCAATTCATCGCCACCGCCCGCGCGCTTGATTTGCCGATTCAAGGCCTGATGTGCATCCCCCCCGAAGATCAGGACAGCACCCCGCATTTCAAAGCCTTGGCCGAAATCGCCGCCCGCAACGACCTTTCAGGCCTGTCGATGGGGATGAGCAGCGATTTTGAGGCAGCAATCGCCGCAGGCGCCACCCATATCCGCGTAGGCTCGGCCATTTTCGGCGCGAGAGAGCCGCGTTAACCCCGCACGATCAACCGCGCGCCAAGCTGAACCCTGCCTGCTATCCACAGCAAATCGCGCGGATCAAACGCCACACACCCCGCCGTCGGATAGCCAATCCTGCGCCATTGGTGCAGAAATATCGCCGACCCCCGCCCCGGCACCGCATTTGGCCAATTCCAATCGGTGATCATCACCAGATCATACAAAGGGTCCGCGCGCCGCATCACCTCATGCCCAAAAGGGTGGGGGGCCTGCACAAGGTGGTTATAGTCAGGGTCGGCCACATCATCCGACCACAGATCCCGCAATCGGATGGGCCGCGCCCAAAAGGGCAAATCCGCCCCACGCAGCCGGTCTGGCCGGTAAAACATTCCCATAATCCGGTGGATGCCCACAGGCGTCGCACCGTCCCCTTCGCGCTTGTCCGAGCTGATCCCACCCTGCCCAATCGTGCAGGCAAACCGCCGCCCGGCAAACAAAAGACCCGTGGGGGTAAGGACCAGATCCTCCACACTCACAACAAATGCCCCGACTTTGCCGCTTTGGTCGCCAAATACCCCGCGTTCTGGTCGGTTTTCCCCACCCGCAGCGGCACGCGTTCGGTCACGGTGATCCCCATCGCCTCCATGATCGCAATCTTTGCCGGGTTATTGGTCAGCAACCGCACAGACGAAAACCCCATCTCGCGCAGGATTGCAGCACCCAGCCGAAAATCGCGCTCATCATCCTCAAACCCCAGCCGATGGTTCGCCTCGACCGTATCAAACCCTTGGTCTTGCAAGGAATAGGCGCGCATTTTGTTGGCCAGCCCAATCCCGCGCCCTTCTTGGTTCAGGTAGAGCAGCATTCCCGCCCCTTCAGCCCCCATCTGGGTCAGGGCGGCGTGCAACTGCGGCCCGCAATCGCATTTCAAACTGCCCAGAACATCGCCGGTAAAACAAGCCGAATGCAGGCGCACCAACACCGGGGCCGCGCGGTCAGGGCGGCCCACCTCAATCGCATAATGCTCTGGCCCGCCATCTTCGGGGCGCAAAATATGCAGGCGGCCAGCCCCTGCGGCGGCCATTGGCAACCGCGCCGCGCTGACCGGGTGCAACGGCGATGCGCGGCCCAGTTCTGGCAAAACCGCAGGCACCGACAACCGCGTCAGCGCCTCCAGCCCCACCATGTCGGGGGCCACAGCGACCGCCAAAACGGCCGGCAACAACGGCGCCGATTTCGCCAGCAAAATCGCGGCACGGTGCAAATCAGCCCCCCCTTCGCGCAAACTGCGAAACGGCCCTTTCATCGGATAACGCAGATCATCGGCGGGGTCGGCCAAGGCGCGCAGCCAGTCCATCCCGGCGTCAACCGGCACCGCAATCCGCACCAAATCCCCATCATAGGCCGGGGTTTTCAGCGTTTCGGCCCGCCGCGCGGTCAGCGCCAGCTCCAGCGCCCCCAGCTTGCGCAAATCTGCAAGCCGCGCGGCAGACAACGCCTCAACCGCCACGACCAGCAGCGCGCGCCCCTCCGCATGCAGCAAAACCGGCACGCCCATGCGCAAATCGCCCCGCGCGCGGGTCAGCTGTTCCACAATCGACAGGCCCAACGTCATGCAATCCCCCAATGTCTTGCGATTCATCTACTCTGCACGGTAGGAAATTGAAACATAAAGCCCATATCTCACACGTCCGCGTGAGAAGTTTGACGCATATCTTGCCGAAACCGTGTGTCAAGCGCATCTCAATACCAACGAGAAGGAGCGACACAATGGCACAATTGCGGAAAATACTTTTGGTAGACGATGACGACGATCTGCGCGAAGCGCTGAGCGAGCAGTTGGTGATGACCGAAGACTTTGATGTGTTCGAGGCCGCAAATGGCGCGGATGGCATGGCCAAGGCCAAAGAGGCCTTGTACGATTTGGTCATTCTGGACGTCGGCCTGCCCGATACCGATGGCCGTGAACTGTGTCGCCGGATGCGCAAAGGCGGGGTGAAATGCCCCATCATCATGCTGACCGGGCATGACACAGACGCAGATACCATTCTGGGTCTTGATGCCGGCGCCAATGATTACATCACCAAGCCCTTCAAGTTTCCGGTGCTTTTGGCCCGCATCCGTGCGCAGTTGCGCCAGCATGAGCAGTCCGAAGATGCGGTGTTCCAGCTTGGGCCTTACACCTTTAAACCAGCGCAAAAAATGCTGCTGGATGAAAAGGATAAAAAGATCCGTCTGACGGAAAAGGAAACCAATATCCTGAAATTCCTATACCGCGCATCGTCCAGCGTGGTGGCGCGCGATGTGCTGTTGCATGAGGTGTGGGGCTATAACGCCGGCGTGACGACCCACACGCTGGAAACCCATATCTACCGTCTGCGGCAGAAAATTGAACCCGATCCTTCGAACGCGCGGTTGCTGGTGACCGAGCAGGGCGGATATCGACTTGTTGCCTGACTGCCATACTATCGCTAGAATTGTTTTAAAGCACATGATTTGGGCGGGTTTGTAGCGTATGCTGATTAAATAGGGTTCCCCTTGTCGCGTCGGGGTTATGGCGCGCACCTCCCTGTTGGACCTTGGCCGGGCATGTTGCCCGGTCCTTTTTTGTCCTCATGCCTCCCAGATTTTTCTCAGAATCTCAGATATTTACTTTAGATCAAGGTTTGTTAACCGATATCTGCTTAACTAAAGGCTCCTCCCTGTTGGACTGGGCCGGGTTAGCGCATGGTTGCGCCCGGCCGCTTTTTTGCACGGGTTAGTTGATTCGCAATCGGACCAGCGCATAGGCAAGCACCAGCAAAACCTCAAGGGTTGCCACGGCAAAGGGCAAGCGCAATGCCGCAACCTCGGACGCCATCAAAACCGCCCAACGGCGCCACCAGTCACGGATCGCGCATCAACAATGTCGCCATCCACGGCAAGGCCAGCGCCGATACGCCATCCCCAAGGTTCGACACAGTTGCAGCCGAAAACACCAGCCGATAGTTGCGGTTCTTGACCAGCAGCATGAACGCCCTCCACTTTGCCGCGATCAAGCAAACCCACGCCCCCAACCACAAGCACCATCTTCCCCGCCCCAAAAGGCTTGAGCCTGCCCCCCTGCCGCCCTAGGGTACGCGCAACCCAGATCAGGAGCCTGTCATGTCGTTTTCCCTCGCCACTTGGAACATCAATTCGGTCCGCCTGCGCGAAGGGTTGGTGGCTCGGCTGCTCGGCGATGAGGCCCCTGATGTGCTGTGCTTGCAAGAATGCAAAAGCCCGGTTGAGAAAATCCCATTGGAGCAGTTTCAAGCCCTCGGCTACCGCTACATGGTCGCGCGTGGGCAAAAGGGCTATAACGGCGTCGCGATCCTGTCCAAACTGCCCTTGATGGATGCGGGCGACAAGGATTTCGCAGGCTTGGGTCAGGCCCGCCATGTGGCAGCCCGGCTGGAAAATGGTGTGACAATCCACAACTGCTACGTCCCTGCCGGCGGCGATATCCCCGACCGCGAGTTGAACGAAAAGTTCGGCCAAAAACTCGATTACCTGACGGAAATGCGCGACTATTTCCGCTGGGAAAAACCCAGCCGTTCTATCCTTGTCGGTGATCTGAACATTGCCCCGCGCGAAGATGACGTGTGGGGCCACAAGCAACTGCTGAAAATCGTTAGCCACACCCCGATCGAGGTAGAGCATTTCTATGCCGCGATGGAGGCTGGCGATTGGACCGATGTCACCCGCGCCGACATCCCCCAAGGCCTGCTTTACAGCTGGTGGTCCTACCGCGCCCGCGACTGGGACGCCGCCGACAAAGGCCGCCGCTTGGACCATATCTGGGCCACCGGTGACATCGCCAAATCCGCCCATTCCAGCCGCATTTTGCGCGATGTGCGCGGGTGGCAGCAGCCCAGCGACCACGTCCCGGTCTTCGCGACGTTCGATCTCTAACCCCCAGACGCCCAAGGAACCGCCATGCGCATGTTTTCCA
Organism: uncultured Pseudorhodobacter sp.; assembly: GCA_965363575.1. Classification (GTDB taxonomy): domain Bacteria; phylum Pseudomonadota; class Alphaproteobacteria; order Rhodobacterales; family Rhodobacteraceae; genus Pseudorhodobacter. Next base: position 4,687 of record CBDTUV010000211.1, read on the forward strand.
TCAAAGACAGGCCCGTGCACCTTGGGCCTTTCCCTTTGGAACGCCTTGCGCGGCAGGGTGGCGCGGTCAACTTTAGCCAAATTTCGGCCCCCGAACCCCTGATCTTTCACCACCCTGATCCCGAAAACCTGACCAATGCGATGGCGCGGTTTATGGGCATGTTCGACACGGTGCGCGATGGGGCCTTGGCACATGGTCCTGCCGAAATTCCAGACACGCCACAGGCGCGTACCGAACACCTAAAGGCCGCCAGCTATTACTTCGATGCCTCAATGGTTGGCATCGCGACCCTCGCGCCCGATCACCACCTAATTACTCCCCACCGCAACCCCGATATTGACGCGCTGCGGGTGGAGTTGGAGCAAGGCCAACCCGCCACCCATGCCGCAGGGATTGATCAGATTTACGCCGATGTGCTGGACGCGTCGCGCCTGACCCACGGCCCCATTCCGCACCACAGTCACGCGCTTGTTTTCCTGGTCGAATACACCCGCGACCCCACAGATGCGGAACCCGGCACCGATTGGCTGCATGGTTCCCAAGCGCACCGCGCCGCCCTTTTGGCCAACAATACCGCCGTCGTCATCTCCAGCTATCTGCGCCTGCT
>CBDTUV010000212.1:0-5289 GCA_965363575.1 uncultured Pseudorhodobacter sp.
GGTTAGGCTCGCCCCAGCATCACAGCAAAGTAGACAAACGCTGTTGCGGCCCGGCTTTGTCGTTTTATGCCGCAACGCGCAAAAGCAATTGCACGCCTTAGTCCATGATGACGGGGGTGGGCGCGCAACTGGGCGAGGGCCGTCTTGTTCGAGGCTGAAAGCAAATGGTCAACGCGGGTCAAGGCCGCGACGTTTGCAGTCAGCCAAGCACCAAAATGACGCTCAATAACCATTTTGACGCGATGGATATGCGCTGGCAGGCCGCGGTGCGCGCCCATGACGTTTGTGTTGTGCTGGCGGTACAACAATACAGCCTCGGAGTCGATCACAACAGTACCGCCCGCGCCAGAAATCAACTGGTACAGCCACCAGTCATGATGGGGCACACCCTGCGGGACGCCTGCGCGGCGGACAAGCTGCATGGCATCTGCGCTGAGAGTGGCACTGTGGCCGCTGACGATGTTTTGCACTAGCGCATTGCCAAAAGATGGCGCGCGCGGCATCGGGGCGGACTGGCCCGTCACGCGCAAGAATTGATCCGTATGCAGACTTTGCGCACCGTAAAGCGCCACGCTGCCCACCTGTTCCAACGCAGCCAAAGCACGAGTCAGCTTTTGTGGCAACCAAACATCATCTTGATCTGACAGGGCTACTGGACCCGACGGCAAGTCGGGATGGCAGAGAAGTGTCATAAAGTTGGCTGTGCTGCCCTGCCGTGGCCCCTCTAGAATGCGGATATCGCGCCCGATGCGGTTGTCGCGACGAAACCGTTTCAAAATCGCGCGCGTGCCGTCGCTTGACCCATCATCGCTGATCCACAGATCCCAAGCCTGATGGGTTTGCGCCAAGTAGGATTGCAATTGCGCATCTAGATAGGCGGCACCGTTGAAGGTGCAAAGCAAAATAGTGATCCGGTTTTGGGTGCATCTTTGCACACCATCATTAAAATCAAACAAGCACGCGCTGACGCAATGGTCCCGCAGAAAAGATTGAGAGTTTGTGATCTTCACGGCTTGCCTCATATTTTCAAAAGTCTTGAATCGACTTGGACCGAAGAGCCACGGATTCGACCGATTGAAACCATCACCGTTTCGTTTCGCCACAAGACAGTCACTGTCGAAGGTTTGCAGGACAGAGGTTAAAAAGCGGTGCAGTTTCAGCATGTCACCACACGGGTAACTGGCCCCGCAGGCTATTTGGTTGGTCTGTCTGATTTGCTGATCCGTACATCGGGCGCGTCATCGCTGTTGTATTCGGTTAGCGCGACGGGTGGCGGTGTTCTGGTTCTGGATTTGAACAATGGGATGCAGGTGCTGGATCAAGCTGCCTTTCCATCCAATTCTGTGGCATTGGATGCGCCACGGCAACTGGCTGAGGCCGTGGTGAATGGCGTGCCTGCGTTAATTTCGTATGGGCATTTTGGCACGACCATTGATGTGTTCCCGTTGGATGCGCAGGGGCTTATTTCTCAACCCTATAGCTTGAACTGGCAGGCCAATAGCAGCATGACGGGTGCGGCCACAGCGACTGAATTTCTGTCAGTTGGGGGGCAAAGTTATTTTGCCAGTGCGTCGCGGCAGGCCAATGGGTTGACCATCTGGGAAACCACTGGCCAAAACGCTTTGCGGGCTATTGCGCAACCCGTGACGGCGGATTTGTTGCCTGCAAACGGTGTGCTTGCGATGGCGCAAGTCGTGTTGGATGGCGAGCAGCATTTGCTCGTGCTGTCAGCGGGGAGCCCGGAATTATTGAACTATCGGTTGGGGCCGACGGGTGTGTTGACGCTTTTGTCGCGGATTGATGCGCGCGATGGGTTGGCGATTGGCACGGGCAGCGCGTTGGAGGTGGTTCAGGTTGGGGGCCGAAGCTTTGCTTTGGTGGGCGCTTTTGGCAGCCATTCGCTTGCCGTGGTCGCACTGGAGGCCGGGGGCCAAATGGTGGTGACCGACCATGTAATGGATGACCTTAACACGCGCTTTGGTGGGTTAAGTGAACTGGCAACGCTGAGCCATAATGGCCAGGTTTTTATTGCGGCTGCGGGTTGGGATGATGGCGTTAGTTTGATGACGTTGTTACCCAATGGCCGGTTGGTGCATTTGGCGACAATCGTTGATGACAATGTGATGGCGTTGACCAATGTGTCCGGACTGGCCCTGCGGTGGCAGAACGGGCAAATTGAGATTTTGGCCTCGGGCGGGACAGACGGGGCGGGGGCGGGCAGCGGTATTACACAATTGTTCAGCCTTGTCGGAACGGTGAGCGCGCCGCAGGTTGCCGGGGCCCTGGGCGCGACGCTGACGGGGGGCGCAGGGCGCGATCAGTTGATTGGTGGCGCAGGCAATGACCGATTGGAGGGCGGCGCAGGCGATGATATTTTGGTCGATGGCGCCGGTGCTGATAAGCTGATTGGAGGGGCTGGGGCGGATATTTTCATTTTTCAGGCCGATGGTGCGACCGACACGATTCTGGATTTTGAACGTGGCATAGATCGGATCGACTTGAGCGCGTTCGGACGAATCTATTCGATGAGCGCGCTGACCTTTGTTGAACGGTCAAATGGCGCCGAGATCCGCTATGGAAATGAAACCATTGTCATCCGAACCTCTGACGGGCAGCGGTTGTTCAAGTCTGAAGTCGATATCGATATGCTGCTGGATATGACCCATATTGATGTCACACCCATGACGCCTGATCCGGTACCTGCGCCTTTTACCGGGACGGGGGGGCCGGATTACATTGATGGGCGTGGCGGCAACGACCGGCTGGTTGGCGGTGGGGGCGCGGACACTTTGCTGGGGGCTGGGGGGAATGACACCCTGATTGGCGGGTCCGAGAGCCGAGGTTTTGATACTGCCAGCGGGCAAGTTTACCGCCTTTATCAGGCCACGCTTGATCGCGCGCCCGACCTTAACGGGTTGTTGAATTGGGCAAATATTCTGGTGGCAGGCACGCGCACCCTGTCACAGATAACCACGGGTTTTGTGAATTCTAACGAATTTCGCTCGGCCTATGGTAACCTTGATAACAGCAGTTTTGTGACATTGCTGTATGCAAATGTGCTGGACAGATCACCAGATCCAACCGGCTTTGCAACTTGGACCGGGTTTTTGGACGCAGGCACGCGCAGTCGCGAGCAAGTTGTAACAGGCTTTTCGGAAAGCGTTGAATTCAAGCAAAAGGCAGAAGCAGGTAGCCTAGCGTTCTCGCATGAAAGTGTGAGGATGGAGTTGATGGATGATGTCTTTCGGCTGTATCAGGCGGTTTTGGACCGCACGCCCGATATGGGCGGGTTCAATACATGGCAGGACCGTCTGGTGGGTGGCACGCCGTTTACAACCGTGATTTCGGGCTTTGTGAATTCGCGCGAGTTTCAGAACAACTATGGCCAGGCAACCAATCAAGACTTCGTCACCTTGCTCTATGCCAATGTGCTGAACCGTTTGCCCGATCCCGTCGGCTTGAATACGTGGGTGGGGCGACTACAAAGCGGCACCCACAGTCGCGAGCAGGTGGTTTTTGGCTTTGTTCAAAGCCCGGAGTTCATATCAAAAACAGCCCAACCCTTGCAAGACTGGGTGCTTGCCAAAGGCGCTGATGATGTGTTGTTCGGTGGCACTGGAAACAACCTTTTGTTCGGGGGCTTGTGGTCCGATACCTTTGTGTTTCGAAGTGATACGCCATCGTCAAATCGGGTTGTGGGGCTAGAACCTTGGGACAGGCTAAATTTTCAAGGTTTTGGCTATTTGACGCCTGAACATGTGCGTCCTCACCTGCAGGAAGCCGGGGGTGCGACCGTTTTCAACGACCGAGGCGTGACTGTTCATTTTGAGCAAACCAGCCTGGCCGAAGTTATGGCAGCCGGCTTTATGTTTTAAAGATAGAGTTCAAGCAACTAAGGTGTTGGGCCTTTGACGATCAGCACATAGCCCGCATAGCCACCCAAGGCGGCCATCACCATGGCCCAGCCGTAATTGGCAAGCCACGCTTCCAGCGCAGCCCAAGCCACAGGAACCAAAAAAGCCGCCCAGCGTATGACCGGGCGGCGAAAGAATGGATCATTCGGGTCGATAAATGGCCGCATTCAGCGCCGACGATCCCGCCGCGCCGACATGGGTTGAAAGGCAACGCCGACATGCGCTTCGCAATATGGTTTGCCTGCGGTTGACGGCAGGCCGCAGAACCAAAAATCCTCGGTCGCGGGGTCGCCGATTGGCCATTTGCAGGTCCGTTCTGTTAGCTCCATCAAGCTGATCTTCTTGGCGTGTTTTTCGACTTCACGCACCGAAGCCAATGCCTCTGGGCTAATCTCATTTGCCGATGGTTGTGGCGGCAAAGGTTGGCCCGCAGGGACGATTGATTTGCGCAGCGGCAAGGGTGTGACGTTGTTCACAACCTGCGCAACTGTTGGATTTACGGGTGTCGAAGGGCGCGGAGCGGGCGCTGCGGGCTTTGGCTCTGCGGTGCGGACCGGCTCTGCAGGTTTTGCGGGGGCCTCGCTGCGCGGCGTTGGCGCTGCGGCTGCGACCTCGGCCTCTTCTTTTGCGGGTGTGCCTGTGGCGCGGTTTGACAGGCCAAGACGGTGGACTTTACCGATCACCGCATTGCGTGTGACCCCGCCCAATTCCTTGGCGATCTGGCTGGCGCTTTGGCCCTCAGCCCACATTTTTTTAAGCGTTTCAACACGCTCATCTGTCCAGGACATGCCTATCTCCGGTGTTGGGGGCAGCCTGCGGTGTTTCGCAGGTGGCGCGTTTTCGCCCCAATTTAGCTGTGACGCCTGTAGATACTACTGCAAGCCTTCAGATACAAGGGTCGTCTGGGGCGTTGCAGCGATGGTTGTGATTGGTGCGGGGCGGCCACGGTCGAGGGGCGGCCAAACAAAATGATGCTTTACAAGTTGTCTCGGGCGTCTTAGCAAAATCACATGATGAACACGGATCGCCATTTTCAACTGCCCCGACGCCGACGCTAACCCAAGCGTACGGACGTTCATCTTTGCTGCTAAGGCAGCGCTCCTTTCAGATATATTCGTTGACTTGGCTGCTGGCCTTTGGCACGGCTAAGGCTTCCATAAAAGGACCATGTTATGATCCCCTCTGTCTTGCCGACCTATAACCGCGCACCGCTTGCCTTTGAAAAGGGTGAAGGATCTTGGCTCACCACGGTTGAGGGTGTGCGATATCTTGACCTTGGCGCGGGCATTGCGGTGAATGCCTTGGGGCATGCAAACCCTGATCTGGTGGCCGCGTTGACAGCGCAGGCGGGCAAGCTGTGGCATGTGTCGAACCT
>CBDTUV010000213.1:0-5256 GCA_965363575.1 uncultured Pseudorhodobacter sp.
TGGGCCAACAAATCGCCGCCAAAGGTGTGACCGTTCTGGATGATGGCACCATGCCCGACCGGCGCGGGTCACTCTCCTTCGATGATGAAGGCACGCCAAGCGCGCGCAATGTCCTGATCGAAGATGGCAAGCTGGTCGGCTACATGCAAGACCGCCAGAATGCCCGCCTGATGGGCGTGGCCCCCACCGGAAACGGGCGGCGCGAAAGCCATGCGCATATCCCCATGCCGCGCATGACCAATACCTTTATGCTGGGTGGCACCACCGACCCCGCCGAAATCGTAGCGTCCTTGAAAGACGGCATCTATGCCGTGGGCTTTGGTGGCGGTCAGGTCGATATCACCAATGGCAAATTCGTGTTTTCCTGTACCGAGGCGTACCGCGTCCAAAACGGCAAAATCGGCGCGCCGGTCAAAGGCGCCACCCTGATCGGCGACGGCGCCACCGCCTTGCAACAGATCCGCGCCATCGGCAACGATCTGGCGATGGACCCCGGCATCGGCAATTGCGGCAAAGCAGGCCAGTGGGTGCCGGTCGGCGTGGGCCAACCCACTTTGCTGATCGGCGGGCTAACGGTGGGCGGGTCGGCGGCGTGATGGCCTTGGTGAAAGCGTCCAGCGGCGATAAGTGCCAAAAACGGTGGTTTTTGGAAGCTGCGCGAGCCTCGGTGAGTGTTCATTTTGGTCTCGCTCGCCACGCTAGTTGTGCTATACCATAAACTATTGGCGCTACGTAATCAGCAGGACCCGCTACTGGGGGACTGATGATTGTTGCGCCAATTTAATGAATATTGACCCCAAGGAGGCCAAAATGTCTGGTATTGAAATTTCAATTAAAGCAGGGGCCACTGTTGACGATTCTGCGGTAAATGCATCCGGAAGTCAGCAACATATCATTTCAGATCAGGAACGAACATCATACGGCATTGGGGACGCCGCGCTGAAGAAGGCAATTGCCAAATCCTTCGGCAAGGCGCCGAAGGATGCTTTCCTTCATAGCCCAACACCCTGGAAAGACCTGTACAAGACGTACGGCTGGTCCCAGGTTCAAACCACACTAATCGCGCAAAGCGCCACAATTACGGGCATCACATCCGAGCCGGTAATAGTGGCGACCAGGACGCTCGTCAATCACAGCAAAAAGACCGGGGAATTTAAGACGGAGATTTCCGACTCGGTCACAAACACGGCCAGCAATACATGGTCAAACTCCGACTCTGTGACTGTGGGGCAAAAGGTGACATATAATGTCGGCTTCCTTGGCACTGGAGGCGGCGGGGAGACATCGTTCTCTTACAGTCACACTTGGGGCGAGAGCAAGACGGAGAGCAAGGATGTCACGGTAGGGTCAACGCAGGGCGTATCGGTGTCGCTCGATCCCGGCGAGTCCGTCGAGGTCCGGTTGACGGCCAGCCGAGGAGTCATGAAGGTCCGGATCACTTACCTTGCGCGTTTGGCCGGATCCTGCGCCGTTAACTATGATCCCTCCTATAAGGGCCATCATTTTTATGCGCTCGGCATTGGAGGCATCATGCAGAAATCCGGCCTCTCCACGACGAAGCAAATCGTCGAAGATATCGAGATCGGCTATTTCAGCAGCGCCAAGGTCGAATTACTCGATTCTAACGGCGTCCTAATACAATCGTTCGATGCTCACGACGAGGCCGCCCCGTCGGCGCAAACGCCTTAAAACTAAGTTTGGCAAAATTGAGGCTTCTCAATCTCACCAGCTTCTGGCGTGTTAGCGGAAGCTGGTGGGAGGGTTCGCAAGAGCATCGGGTAGCAATTGAGACCAAATGTTTGTGTTCCAAAACCCCTCCTTTTTGGCACACTCTTAAACCACCCCAATTACCCCCACCAAAAACCCCGTTCAAAACGCAAACGGTTGTTGAAGGTTTTTGGCAATCGCGGCTACAGGCAACCACACCCAAACACAAATCCTGCCCCCGGCCTAAGCCCAAAGTGTTCGGCGCATTACGGCAAAGCACGCACCTCACTCAGCTGCGTTAAAATCAGGTTAACAAAAACAAGAAAATCATTAAATATCAATATGATACAAAATCATCCGCGCGCGATTCATCTGCGCAATCGCACCCCCTTGATTTGTCCCCCCCACAGGCCTATCTTTTGGGGTGGCGGGTTCTGCTCGGTTCGTGCGTCGCACATTTCCAGTGGCCCATAAGCATCTCCGAGGGAGCTGGCTCTGTTTGGATCTTGGTCCAAGTATCTGGCGACCACCTGAAAACTCAGGCTCTCGGGAAATTCACGCAAACACGGCTGCTGCGGTTCCCGCCACCTTTTCAGCGCTGCTTTGCCTCTACCCGCACCGGAACCAATTCGGTCACAATCCCTTGCTTTTTGCCGCCCTTTGGCCCGCCTTCCGGCTCGGCAAGGCTCATCACAGCATAAGCAAATTGAACGCCCGCAAAGACGATGCCGTTAAAAACCACCATCATAAGAAACGCGAGCCACCCCATTTCGGTGCCCGTCACCAAATGCCGCAACCCGCCCACATCCAGCCAAACAATGGCCGAGACAAAAGCAAAGGCCAGCGCGAATCCGATAGCCACGTTGACGATATAAAGACGGACGAGTTTTGGCATGACAGCCTCCTTGGGTTACTCCAAAGATAGCACAACCAAGCCAGATTTCGACCCGGCTTTTTGTCGCGGCCTCAAAACGCCTCGGGTTTGGCCTCACGCGCCATGTGGTCCAGCACCGCGTTGACGAATTTCGGCTCTTTGCCATCAGGGAAAAACGCCTTCGCCACATCCACGAACTCATTGATCACCACTTTGGGCGGCGTTACCATTTCAACCATCTCAGCCCCAGCCGCGCGGAACAAGGCGCGCAAAACCGGGTCGATCCGATCAATTGGCCATGCCGCGACCAAGGCCCGGTCGGTCATCTGGTCAATTTTGGCCTGCCGATTGATGGCGTGGTTCAAGATGGCGCGAAAATGGGTCACGTCCCCTTCGGCCATCTCATCACCATCGTAGACCGCACCAAAACGGTGGTTTTCAAACTCGGCCTGCACAGATTCGACCGTCTGACCGCTTGCTTCCATCTGAAACAACGCTTGCACCGCATAAAGCCGCGCGGCGGATTTCATCTGCTTTTTCAGGTCTTTTTTGGGGTCAGGCTTGGTCATGCGCGAAAGCTATCCTCGGACGGGCGAAAACCGATGCCTTTGCGCGCACTGGACCAGCGGCGCGACAAGGCAATCAGATGAAGGGCGGCAGCGGCGGCACCGCCACCTTTGTTCTGGGCGGCAGGATCGGCACGCACCTGCGCCTGACCCATATTTTCAACGGTCAAAATGCCATTCCCGATGCAGGCCCCTTGCAAACCCATCAAAGACAAGGCGCGGCTGCTATCATTGCAGACCGTATCGTAATGCGTGGTTTCCCCCCGGATAATGCAGCCAAGGGCGACATAGCCGTCGAAATTGCTTTGCCGTTCGGCCATAGCAATCGCAGTCGGTATTTCCAGCGCGCCGGGAACCTCAACGATTTCAAAACCCGCACCGCAGGCTTCGGCGGCAGCACTGGCACCTGCGATCATCTGATCGGCAATGGCGCGGTAATAAGGGGCGACCACGATCAACAGCTTTACCGGCTTGTCAAACTTAGGCAGCGGCAAGGTGTAATGGGGTTCAGCAGAGGCCATGACTTATCCTTTCGGAATGGCACGGGTGCCAGTGATTGCAAGGTCATAAGCGTCAAGCCCAACCACTTTGGGGCGGGGGGAATTGGTCAGCAAAACCAAATCCTTGATGCCAAGGCTCGACAATATTTGCGCGCCCAACCCGTATTGGCGCAGGGTTTGCGGGCTGGCTTCGGCATCGGACACCATTTTCATGTGTAAATCGCGCAGCAACACCAAAACCCCGCGCCCCTCCTCCGCAATCAGGCGCATCGCATCGCCAAATTCGCTGGTCCGACCAGCCGGGCCAAGCCCTGCCACATCCAGCAAAGGGTCCATCGTGTGCATCCGCACCAAAACCGGATCGCGGGTCGACAGATCGCCCTTAATCAGCACCACATGCTCGGCGCCTTCGGTGTCATCGGTATAGATCCGCATCACCCAATCGCCACCAAATTCTGACGTGACGGTGGCCTCGGAACTGATACGCACCAAGTTGTCGTTGCGACGACGATACGCGATCAAATCGGAAATCGTGCCAATCTTCATCTGATGCTTTTTGGCAAAACCGATCAGGTCGGGCAGACGGGCCATGGTGCCATCGTCATTCATAATCTCACAAATCACGCCTGATGGATCAAGGCCTGCAAGCCGCGACACGTCCACCGCCGCCTCGGTATGACCCGCCCGCACCAACACGCCGCCATTGCGCGCACGCAACGGGAACACATGGCCCGGTGTCGCGATGTCTTGTGGCCCTTTGGCAGGGTCAATCGCCACAGCCACTGTCAAAGACCGGTCTGCCGCCGAAATGCCAGTGGACACGCCATCACGCGCCTCGATTGAGGTGGTAAAGGCGGTTTCGTGGCGGCTAGAATTTTTCGGGCTCATCAAAGTCAGGCCCAGCGCGTCGATCCGTTGCTCGGTCAGCGTCAGGCAAATCAGGCCACGCCCGTGGGTCGCCATGAAGTTTACCGCAGCCGCCGTGCATTTTTGCGCCGGGATCACCAGATCGCCCTCATTCTCGCGATCTTCGTGATCGACCAGAATGAACATGCGGCCTGCGCGCGCGTCCTCAATAATCTCCTCAATCGAGGAAATGTCTTTGGAATATTCGGTATCGGTCATCTGCAGCCTCGTCCTTGGTTGCCCTGCCCATACCGCGCCTTGCGCATGAACGCCAGAGGCAGCGCGTGCACAACCGTCAGATCAAAGCTGTACGCATCTTAGCCGAGACCCATTCCGAAATCACGACCGTGATCAGGATCAAGATCAAGATTGTGGTGACCTGTGGCCAAGCCAGAACGTTCAAGGACGCTTGCAGTTTCAACCCCAAGCCGCCTGCGCCGACCAAGCCCAAAATCGCACTTTCACGGATGTTGATATCCCAGCGGAACACTGTAATGCCCCAAAAAGCGGGCATAATTTGCGGTACAATCGCATAGCTCAGCACTTGTGACGGGCTGGCCCCGGTGGCGCGGATCGCCTCAATCTGGGTCACATCGGTTTCCTCAATCGCCTCATAAAGCAGCTTGCCAACAAAACCGATGGACCGCAGGCCAATCGCGATGATGCCTGCCAAAATACCCGGCCCCAGAATGGCAACCAGCAA
>CBDTUV010000214.1:0-5253 GCA_965363575.1 uncultured Pseudorhodobacter sp.
GCAGGCTGCGCCCGGTCAAGGTAAATCCCACCCGCACATGGCTGCCAAAGCGCACACCATTGCTAATCAAATTCTCCAGCGCGCGGGTCACAGACGCCGGGCGCAGCAACACCTCACCCGTCCCCTCAACCGCGCCCAACGCCACAGGCAACTTGGCCCGCACCGCATTGCCAACGACCCGCTGCACCAATTCCCGTGGGTTGGTCAGTTCGGCTTCCTCAATCGCATCGCCCCGTGCGAAAGACAAAAACCCGTCGATCAAGCGCTCCATATCGTCGACATCGCCCAGCAGGGCTTGCGTTTCCTCATCCTCGGGCAGCAGCGACAGGCCCAAACGCAGCCGCGTCAAAGGCGTGCGCAGATCATGGCTGATCCCCGACAGCATCATGGTGCGCTGTTCAATTTGCCGTTCAATCCGGGCGCGCATGTCCAAAAACGCTTTGCCTGCCGCGCGCACCTCCAATGCCCCGCGCGGCTTATAACGGATGTTTTGGCCCTTACCAAAGGCCGCCGCCGCATCGGCCAATTTGGTGATGGGGCGCAATTGGTTGCGCAAAAACCCATAGGCGATCAGGGTCATCAGCACCGAAGTCAAAAGCATCATGACCAACAGTTGATGCGGGTTCGATGCTGAAACCCGCGCGCGATTCACCACCAACCACAGCGGCCCTTGCGGGGTATCAATCAGCAGTTCCACCCTTCCCGGCGCGCTTAACAATGCAACCTGCCGCACCCCCGGCACTTCGTCGCGCAGCGTGGCAATCACCTCTTTGCCTGCAAGGTCAATCCCTTCGCGGGTGTCGCCGTCACCGGTTTTGTCGGTCGGAAATTCGACGTCAAATTCCATCGCTGTCGCAATCTGCTCCAGCCGCGCGCGGGCCTCTGCCTCATTTGGGGCCATGTCCAACTGCGAAAGCATGTAGCTGATCTCAATCGCCACACCGTCGGTCATCTGCCGCGTCACACGCTCAAAATGGCGCTGGATAAACAGGATCGATACCACCAATTGAACCGAAACCACCGGCACGATCAAAATAAGTGCTGCCCGCCCGTAAAGGCTGCGTGGCATCAGGTATTTCAGCTTGCTAAACATCTGTGCAGACTATCCAAGCAAGCGCGATTACAAAAGCCCTCGATTCTGAAAGCTGCAAACGAAACGCGCCACCCAAACCGCCCCCATAAAAGGACCACACAAATGCCCACTCCCCCAACCCCCGGCCTGTGCGCGTCTTTGGGCAACGGCATCCGCCGCATTCTGGCCCCCAACCCCTCGCCCATGACCCTTCACGGCACGAACAGCTATCTGGTCGGCACAGGCGATGTCGCCCTTATCGACCCCGGCCCAAATATCGCGGCCCACGCCACCGCGATCATGGCCGCCCTGAACCCGGCTGAGCGGATCAGCCATATCCTCGTCACCCACAGCCACATCGACCACTCCCCCCTCGCGCGCCCCATGGCGCAGGCCTTGGGTGTGCAGATCTATGCTTACGGCAACGCCACCGCGGGCCGCAGCCCACAAATGCAAGCACTGGCGGATGCCGGGCTGGTCGCAGGCGGTGAAGGCGTCGATGCCGATTTCGCCCCCGATATCACACTGGCCGACGGCGAAACCCTTGCGCATGGCGATTGGTCCCTCACCGCGATCCACACGCCTGGCCACTTTTGCAACCATCTGTGCTTTGCCCTTGGCGATGTGCTGTTTTCGGGCGATCACGTCATGGGTTGGGCCTCGTCACTCGTGTCCCCTCCCGATGGCGATATGGCGGCCTACATGGCCTCGACCCGCAAACTGGCGGCCCAAAGCTGGTCGACCTTCCACTCAGGCCACGGCGCGCCGATCACCGATCCCGCCGCCCGCCTCGCCTTTTTGCTAAACCACCGCCGGGCGCGTGAGGCCGCGATCCTCGCCGAACTTGCCGATGGCCCCACCACCATCCAAACCCTCACCCAAACCCTCTATGCCGACACCCCCCCCGCCTTGCAGCTCGCCGCCGGGCGCAATGTGCTGGCCCATCTCCTCGACCTGATGGCCCAAGCCCGCGTGACCGCCCACCCCGCCCCCGGCCTTTCGGCGCAATATTCATTGGCCTAGCGCACGCACCCTTGCACCCTCGCCCCCCCGGCCCTATATTAAACCTGTTCGGGCTTGCTCGGACTATGGCGATAAACGCACCTGTAATACACGGCTCGGACCCGGGGGCGGTACCCGGCGACTCCACCATTCCACCCGCTCATTTCGGGGGTTAGGGGTCGAAATAGGATCGACGAACGTCTAAAGAGGCCAGCTTTTGCTCGGTGAGGTACCACCGTTATCGGTCCGAAACGTACAGTTGCAAATGACAACCGTGCTCCGATGGCGATGGCCGCGTAAGCGACCGGAACTATCGAAAACTAAGCCCTTGCGCCTAGCAGCGTAAGGCGGGGTTCGGAGGTACCTGGCAACAGAAACCTCCACTTTTCCATTTCTAATCGGCAGCAATCCGGGCGGCACTGCGCATGTAACGCAGATGTCAAAACCCGAATCCCCAAGCGGCGCAAACCCCGCTTGTTTTCCCACCCATTCCGCGCCACCCTTGCCATATGCTGCGCATCCTCGCCCTATCGCTTACCCTCGCCACCCCGGCCGCGCCGGCGCGCGCCTGCGATACGGCCTTGCTTCTGGCGATTGACGTCTCTGGCTCCATCGATCGCGGCGAATATGCCCTGCAAATCGGCGGCCTCTATGATGCCCTACGCGACCCCCAAATCGCTGATACCTTGCTTCAAGGCCAAACCGCCCTTGCCGTGGTGCAATGGTCCGGCCTTGACCGCCAAGCGCTGGTGCTGCCGTGGCAACGCATGCTGTCCCCCCAAGCCGTTGCCCGCTTTGCCGACCGTGCCCGCGCCCTGCCCCGCAGCTTTGAAGGTTCGGACACCGCCGTAGGCCAAGCGATCACCTTCTCCATCGCGCAATTCACAGATGTCCCCGATTGCAAACGCCGCGTCATCGACATTTCCGGTGATGGTCCTGAAAACGCAGGCAACACCGTGGCTCAGGCCCGCCGCTTGGCCATCGCCCAAAACATCGAGATCAACGCCATCGCGATAGAGGATATGGGCCTTTCCGCCCCCACCTCGAAGTTCTACAAAAACTGGGTCATCACCCCCAAAGGCTTTGTGATGACTGCCCGCGGGCTGGATGATTACGCCCGCACGCTGCGCGCCAAACTGCTGCGCGAGTTGATAAAACCAACCGGCTAACCCGCCGCTTGACCCGGCCACCCCGCACAGCTACGCTGAAAAAATGGGGCCCGCGAACGCCCCGTGAGGCGTAAGCCCAAGCATCGCATCCCCGTCACTTCCACAGGATGCACAAAATGCCCGGCCCAAACCAAATCACCCCCGCACAACTTGCCCGCCTCATCGGCACCCCCGATGCCCCCAGCATAATCGACGTCCGCATAGCGGAAGATTTCGCGCTTGATCCCCGCGTCCTCCCAACCGCGCAGCGCATGGCCCACACCGCCCTCACAAACCCCACAAACCCCACAAACCGCTGCGTTGTCCTGTGCCAAAAGGGCAAAAAACTCTCGCACGGGGCTGCCGCTACCTTGCGCGCCCGTGGCATCCCCGCCGAAACCTTGGATGGCGGGTTTGAGGCATGGGCCGCCGCCGCCCTTCCCCTTACCCCCACAGACATCCTTGCAGGCACCGACCGATGGGTCACCCGCCACCGCCCAAAAATCGACCGCATCGCCTGCCCGTGGCTGATCCGCCGCTTCGTCAATCCAAACGCCGAATTCCTCTACGTCCCGCCATCCGAGGTGCTGGACGTCGCTGACCGCTTCAACGCCCTGCCTTTTGATGTCCCCAACACCTTCTGGTCGCACCGTGATGATCAGTGCAGCTTTGAAACGATGATCGCTGAATTCGGCCTCGCCTCCCCCGCCCTCGACCGTTTGGCCCTCGTCATCCGCGCCGCTGATACCGACCGCCACGACCTGTCCCCCCAAGCCGCAGGCCTGCTCGCCCTTTCCGTCGGCCTCTCGCGCCAATACAAAGACGACATTGACCAACTCAACGCCGCCCTGCCGCTTTATGACGGGCTTTACCGCTGGGCCCGCGACGGATTTGAAGAAGGCCACGATTGGCCCGCCCCCTAGAATCCAACGCTCAAAACCCGCCGCCCAACCTTTTTCTGTTCAAAAATATCCATCGCGCTTTGCTGCGCAAACGCGTAGCCGGAGGCTCCTACTTCAAAGCCAAGCAGCCGCCCCACAAAGCAAAAGACCCAAGCCCCCATGCCCTCCCTCACAGAATTCATCCAAGTTTTCGCCCGCATCGGCATCTTGTCCTTCGGCGGCCCTGCCGCGCAAATCGCCCTGATGCACCGCGAATTGGTCGAACAGCGCCCATGGCTGACCGAATCAGAATACCTCCGCGCGTTGTCCTTTTGCATGATGTTGCCGGGCCCCGAGGCGATGCAGCTTGCCACCTATTCCGGCTGGCGCTTGCGTGGCACGATGGGCGGGCTGATTGCAGGGCTGTTGTTCGTGGGGCCGGGGGCGCTCGTCGTCCTTATCCTCGCCATGCTCTACGCGGCTTACGGCGATCTGCCGCTGATGGCGGCCTTGCTGCGCGGCGTGCAGGCTGCGGTTCTGGCAATCGTGCTGCATGCGCTGTGGAAAGTCGCCAAACGCGCGCTGAAAGGGCGGCTTCATTGGGCGCTGGCCATCGCCGCCTTTATCGCCTTGTTTGTGTTCAATCTGCCCTTCCCGCTGGTCGTGCTCGGCGCAGGGCTGATCGGTTTCTTCACCGCCAAAACGCCGCCCGCGCACACCACCCAACCCCCCATCGAATGGGGCCAAAGCTTGCGCCCCGCAGCCCTCTGGGCCGCGATCTGGCTGGTCCCTCTTGCAGCCCTTTGGCTTGTCAACGCAGAGTTCCTCTTTGAAATCGGCCTTTTGTTCTCCAAACTCGCCGTGCTCACCTTCGGCGGCGCTTACGCTGTCCTTGCATGGCTGACCCAAGCGATTGTCCAAGACAAATCATGGCTAACCCTCCCGCAAATGATTGACGCGCTGGGGCTGGCCGAAACCACCCCCGGCCCGCTGATCCTAGTGACCGAATTTGTGGCCTACCTCGCAGGCCACGGGCTTGGCGGCATCTCCTTGGGCCTCGCCGCCGCAGTCACAGCCTTGTGGATGACCTTTGCACCCTGCTTTTTATGGATCTTCGCCGGCGCCCCCTTGATCGAACGCTTGGAACACG
>CBDTUV010000215.1:0-5185 GCA_965363575.1 uncultured Pseudorhodobacter sp.
GCGTTTGCCGCTAGGTTCCCCTATACCGAAACTGAGGATCAGCTGACGGCGATTGGCGATGTGATTGCTGATTTGGAAGCGGGCAGCCCGATGGACCGCTTGATCGTGGGTGATGTGGGCTTTGGTAAAACCGAAGTTGCGATGCGCGCGGCGTTTGTTGCGGCCTTGTCGGGGATGCAGGTTGCGGTGATTGCGCCGACGACCTTGCTCGCGCGGCAGCATTACCGCAGTTTTGCGGAACGGTTTCGGGGATTTCCAATCAATATCAAACCCTTGTCGCGGTTTGTTAGCGCAAAAGATGCAAATGGCACGCGGGCCGGGTTGACCGATGGCACGGTGGATATTGTGATTGGAACCCATGCGGTGTTGGCCAAGGCGATCAAGTTTAAGAACATCGGGCTGTTAGTCATTGATGAAGAACAACATTTTGGCGTGGGGCATAAGGAACGGCTGAAGGAAATGCGGTCAGATGTGCATGTGCTGACCCTGACCGCCACGCCTATTCCGCGCACGTTGCAGCTGTCACTGACCGGGGTGCGCGATCTGTCGATCATCGCCACGCCGCCGGTGGACCGCTTGGCCATTCGGACCTATGTGAGTGAGTTTGATACGGTCACGATCCGCGAGGCTTTGCTGCGCGAACGCTATCGCGGCGGGCAGTCGTTTTTTGTGGTGCCGCGGATCTCGGACCTGCCGTTTGTCGAGGATTTTCTGAAAAACCAAGTGCCGGAGGTAACCTATCTGGTCGCCCACGGGCAGTTGGCGGCGGGCGATCTGGACCAACGGATGAACGATTTTTACGATGGAAAACAGGACGTTCTGGTCGCAACCTCTATCGTGGAATCAGGTTTGGATATTCCGACTGCGAATACAATGATCATCCACCGCGCGGATATGTTTGGGCTGTCGCAGCTCTACCAAATCCGGGGCCGTGTGGGGCGGGCCAAGACGCGGGCCTATTGCTACTTGACCACAAAACCCCGCGTGCCGCTGACACCGCAAGCGATGAAGCGGTTGCGGTTGTTGGGATCGCTCGACAGCCTTGGCGCGGGGTTCAATTTGGCCAGCCATGACCTTGACCTGCGCGGCGCGGGCAATTTGTTGGGTGAGGAGCAGTCGGGGCATATCAAAGAGGTCGGCTATGAGCTGTACCAAAGCATGCTGGAGGAAACGATTTCCAAGCTGCGCTCGGGTGAAATTGCGGGCCTGTCCGAGATGGATGACCAATGGGCCCCCAACATCAACTTGGGCGTTCCCGTATTGATTCCAGAGGCTTATGTGCCAGACCTCGACCTGCGTTTGGGCCTATATCGCCGCCTGTCAGGTCTTGCGACCAAGGTTGAGCTGGAAGGGTTTGCAGCCGAGTTGATTGACCGTTTCGGGCCGCTGCCAAAAGAAGTGAACACGCTGATGCTGGTCGTGCGGATCAAGGCGATGTGCAAACGCGCAGGCATTGCCAAGCTGGATGCGGGGCCAAAAGGGGCCACGGTGCAGTTTCACAATGACAAATTCGCCAATCCTGCGGGATTGGTAGATTTCATAAAAACCCAAGCGGGCGCGCGGGTTTCGGGCAATAAAATCGTGCTGATGCAGGATTGGAAAACCGAAGGCGACCGGATCAAGGGGGCGTTTGCGATTGCAAAAGCCTTGGCAGAAAAGCTGATTGAAATGAACAATAGCAAAGTCGTTAAGAAAGCGTAAACTTTCCAAAACCTAGCTGGAAAACCCAAAAGTGCTTACGCTCATTTTATTCCTCAGCGTCATAAATGCCCAAAGCAGCCTGCCTCAATCGCGAACCGCAAGCGACTTGCGGAATATTGCGGGCTTTAACTGTGCAGAGACAACCTGCAAGCAAATCAGCAGTTGCGAGGAGGCCTGTCATAAACTGTTGGTCTGCGGCCATAGAAAGCGGGACGCCGACAATGACGGCATCCCGTGCGAGAACCTTTGTTCTAAACCATGCGATCGTTAAGGTTTACACGTGGCCAAGGGCAAGGAATGGGCGAAGCGTAGGGTTTTCGCCTCAATCTTCTCGGCCATAGCGCTGGTGCGGGCCTGACGATCCGAGGAAATCGCACATGAGATCCCCTTTGGTTTGAGTTAGCTTTTGTCAGCTTTTATTCTGCGGGATAGACAGCATGAGGGCCAAGGACGCAACCGCCATGCCCGACACACCCCAGATCAAGGGCAGGTAGCTGCCATCAAAGGCAAGACCGATGGGGGCCGCAAGGGCCACCGCGAACACCGTGGAAATGGACCCTGCGACCGAGGCTGCCATGCCCGCGATATGGCCCACAGGTTCCAGCGCCAATGCGTTCAGGTTGCCCAACGTAAGGCCAGCCATGGCAAAAACCCCGATCATCCAGATGATAAAGGCGGCAAAGGCCATGGTTTCGGACATCAGGCCCGAAAGCGTGGCCCCCAGCATCAAAGCCGACAGCAGGATTTGCCCCACCAGCGTGGCGGTGATCAGGTAGCGCATGCCCAAGCGCCCGACCAGCACGGCGTTCGTGGGGCTGGCGGTGCCTGCGCACAAGGCGACCAGCGCGAACCACCAAGGGAACGCAGCACCACGACCAAATTGCAGATCAATGATCGGTTGTGCGGTGGACAGCGTGGCAAACAGCGCGCCAAGGATCAGGGTTTGTACGGTGATTGTGGTGACGATGGTGCGGTGCGACAGCACCTCACGCAGGGCCGCGATCAAGGGTGTTGCGCGAAACGGACGGCGGTTTTCAAGCGCCAAGGTTTCAGGTTGGCGCAGCAGCAGCCATGCCATTGAAATGATCGAGAACCCGATGAATGTGAGAAAGATAAAACGCCAGCCAAAGGCCGAAATCACGCCACTGGCCGCAAGCGGGGCGATTGCGGGAACAAGCGTAAAGATCATCATCGCAAAGCTGACCACCCGCGCCATATCGCGGCCTTTGTAAAGATCACGCACAAGAGCCAACGACACCACACGCGGGCCAGCCGCCCCCAAGCCTTGGACCACACGGGCCAGCAGCATCGATTCCAACGTGGGGGCGACATAGGCCACAGCCGCCGCAACACAATAAAGCACCGCGCCATAAACGATGATCCGCCTGCGGCCAAAGCTGTCAGACAGCGGCCCTGCGAACAATGTGCCAAGCCCCATGCCCAAAACAAAGCTGGTCAGGATAAGTTGCGCCTTGTTCGGCGCATCCGGCGTCAGCTCGGCCGCGATGGTGGGCAAGGCGGGCAGCATAGAGTCGATGGAAAAGGCGATGGTGGCAAACAGCATCGCGATCATGGCGATGAATTCGGGTTGCCCCATGCGTTTTATCGTTTGGGTCACGGGGTTTATAGGCCTTTGTTGGTTTAGGGGTTAGGGGCGTTGGAAAGTCACTCTTTTGCGATGGTTTCCAGCAGTTCATCAATCACTTGCTGCCAAGTTTCGACCGGCTGCGCACCCGACATCACATATTGCTGGGCGACCAGAAAGGCCGGCACGCCGCTAATGCCTTTTTGGCGGGCATCCGTATCGCGCGCGGCAAGGTCGGCGAGGTCAGCATCGGTGGCAAACAGGCGCTCGGTGGCCTCGGCGTCCATGCCGCAGGCTTGGGCAATATCGACCAGAGTTTCAGTGCTGCCAATATCGCGGCCATCTTTGAAATAGGCGCGAAACAAGGCCATGACCACAGCGTTTTGCCGCCCTTCCAGCCCCGCCCAATGGATCAGGCGGTGGGCGTTCATCGTGTTGGGGGTGCGCTGGATCTTGGCAAAGTCAATCTCGATCCCGGCCTTTTGGGCGGCGTCTGCGATGCGGGCATACACCTCCACCGCTTGTTGTTTGCCACCAAACTTGCCTTCCAGATAGGCGCGGCGGTCCATGCCAGCGGCGGGCATATCGGGGTTCAGTTGGAACGGGTGCCATTCCACGCTGAACGGATGGTTGGGCCGGGTTTCCAGCGCGCGGTCAAGCAGGGATTTGCCGATATAGCACCACGGGCAAATCGGGTCGGAAAAGATATCAAGGCGGATCATAGCGGGGTCCATTCGGTTTGGCCTAACGCGGCGTAGATGGCGCAGGGGGTGCGATAAGCGCGCGCAAGGCACGGCGGTTCAGTTTGCCATTCGCATTGCGTGGCAGGTGCGCCATGTGATGATAGGCGCGGGGTTGTTTATAGCGGGCAAGGCTGCGGGCGGCGTGCTGGGTCAGCGTATCCTCGGGCAGCGGATCGGGGGAGGCGTAAACGCACGCGATGATGGTGGTGTCGCGGTTGACCGCAACCTCAATCGCGGCGCAATCGGTGATGCCGGGCAGGGTGGCGATCACCGCCTCAACCTCTAACGGCGACACGCGGTAGCCGCCTGCGTTCATCATATCATCGTGGCGGCCCAGATAGGTGATGGCCCCGTCTGCGGCCATTTCGGCGGTATCGCCGGTCAAATACCAATCGCCCTGAAAGCGGGCCGCGGTGGCCGCTGGATCGCGGTAATAACCCAAAAACAGGCCGGGATCACGGCGGTCCACGGCCAGAATGCCGGGCGTGCCGATGGCGGCAGGTTGGCCCGTGCCATCCAGCACGGCCACATGGCGACCCGGTTGGGCATAGCCGGTGCTGCCCATGGGGGCTGGACGATCCGGGCTGCCCGAGATGAAGGTTGAGATTTCGGACATGCCAAACGCTTCAAATATCGGGGTGCCGGTGGCCTTGGCCCATGCGTCACGGGTGGCGTGCGGCAACGCCTCGCCGGCCGAAAGCCCGTGGCGCAGATGCGGTAAGGGGGGTAAAGGCGCGCGGAGCATTTGGCGGTACACACCGGGGGCTGCGGCGAAAATCGTGGCGCGGGCGCGGTCCAGCAAGGCAGGCAATGCGCTGGCTGGCGTACCCGGTGCAGGGATCAAGGCGGTGGCGCCAACGGTCCAAGGGTCCATCAAGCCCGTACCCAGCGTATAGGTCCAGTTGAACGCCCCTGCATGGAGCAACCGGTCCGCATCCGTCAGCCCGTACCAGCCTTGCAGCATCATCGCGCGGCCCAGAATGGCCCGGTGCGCATGGGCCACGGGTTGCGGACGCCCCGAGGTGCCCGAGGTAAAGATGATATAGGCAAGGCGGTTCGGATCGCCCATCTCAAACCCACACGGCGGTAGGGCATGCATGGCGGGTAAGGCGCTGGCTTGCATAACCGGGCAGGGCAGGGCCTCGGGCACTGCAAT
>CBDTUV010000216.1:0-5173 GCA_965363575.1 uncultured Pseudorhodobacter sp.
AGGGGAGCAGTGCCGTTTTGGGGTGGGCGCAAGTGAGCGATGACCGCTTTGGTTTGATCCACATCGCAAAACTTCGGAGGCGAACAATGGACCACGCGTAAGGTGCGGACACCCTGCGCGCGGCCAATTGTTGCGCTTAGCTGTTTGGGCGACCACAACCGCTTTCTGTCAGCGCGCCGGCAAAGACGGGATAGTCCTTGCGCGGGTTCATCACAAAGGTTTGCATCCCAGTGATGGAATACATGCAAGCATTCGCGGCCGCCGCACCTGAGCGCCGCCCATCGACATAAACATCCAACCAAGGGGCCCCGTTCTTGCCGCGATGGCAACCGGTCAGATGGGGTTGGGGACCATTGCCACAAATATCTTCGACAATAACGTAACGCTGCAAGTTTGGGATATAGAACCGTGTGCCAGCCGGATAATCCAGCTTTGCTGTGCCGCCAACAAGCCGATAGCCAACGGCAATCGTGATCGGGTCCTGATAGGTACCCACACCCGCCGCCTTACGATGGATGACCGGGCGGGCAATCGCCGCTGATCCCGGCGGGGTATTATCCCAAAAGCTGTAGCCTGTCAGATAGCCTGTAAAGGCCACCTCTCGTAAGGTTGCGAGTGTGACCATGCCATCGTCAACTTGCGCATTTTGCGTCAGGGTGCGGTCCATAACCCGCTCTCCGGCAAGCGCCCCCCCGCCGAAGACCCCACCTGCGAGCAGCAAAATCGAGCCAAGAGCTGCATATACTTTCCGCATAAATTCTATCCTTCTGGTTGAATTTTTTTACAGACCACAGAAGGACAATCAGGCCAATTTATTAATTATGGATGAATTTTTTTTGAGGAAGATTTTCAATCCAATATTGAATTACGAAATAATTTTCGCGCTAATTTATTATTAGCAAATTAATGAAATTCCCGTGAGGGTTGCGGGGTGTCTTGGCCGCGCGCCCATCGTCAGCAACGCCTTACTTATCCACAGCTTACGCAGCGCGATGCTGTGCCGTAATAATAATTAAGGCTTGGATGTCATATTAAGTTTGAATCACGCTGCGTCCCAAGATCTAACCATACATTTTGCTTGATGCTGCCACAGCTTTGCCACCAAGATTATGAAACAAGACGGCTGTGTAGTGTCAGTATCCGACGTATCGAATGGTTTACGCATCAACTGAGGCCGTGTTTCTGAAACTTAATAAGTTCAAAGCTGTTTTAACCCGTGCGATGGGTGAATGCGGCTTTCAAATCGGAGTGTTATTTTTCGGTGTTTATATTGAAGTCCCATCCTGCACTTAAGGGTTGTAATTTTTGTACGTGCCAATGCGGGCGATCGGTGTAAATCGTGGCAAGACGACAGCGGCTGATCAACCAAACCCAAGACCCGAAAGAACCTGTCTTTCATGACCCCTATGGGGGTCGGTCGCGGCTGGTTAACAGGTTGGTGCTTGTGTCGGGCGTCTTGCTGTCAGTGTGGGCGATTTTGTTTGTGCATTCGCTGTTTGAGCCGTCGAATATCAAACCCGCTGCGCCTGATCTGGCTGTGGCCGAGCATCGGGACGAGGCGTTACATCAGCACCCTGAAAGCCTTTTGCCCGGCCAAAGTGCTGGAGCGGGAGGTGTGCAGCAAGTTGCCTATTACCAGAACAGTGGCCATTTCAGCGACCAGATTCCTGCCGACCAAATTCAGAATGCGAACTGCAAGCCTGCATCTCAGTTTGCGGCGACAGCGCTGGCGGGCGTGGGCCAGGTCGCCCAATCGACCCTGTTTGCGCTGCTGCCTGCGGATGATCTGAACGGATATCTGTCTTTTGCGCGCAATTGCCGGACGATCGATGTTTTGGTGCCAGAACTTTATGAGATTTCGGCAAAAACCTATGCAGTGACCCCGTTGCAAATCGACAGTGAAATGGTCGAAGTTTTGGAACCGATCTTGCAAGATCCAGCCACACGCCCGGTTTTAATGCCGTCGATTGGGTTGGCCTATGATGCGGATGTCGCTGTGTTTTTGGCGCGTTTGCTGCAGTGGGATGTGCGCCGCGCAATGGTCAAGCAATTGGTTGCGACGGCGCAAGCCCGTGGTGCGCAAGGGCTATGTGTTGACCTTGATTTTGGCGCAGATGCGGACCTGAGCGGGCTTGAGCGGTTGTTGGTCGACATGAAGGTAGAATTTGCCAAGGTCGGTTTGGGCACCTGTGTGACCATCACCGAAGAAGGCGAGTTGTGGCGCAACGAAAAGCTTGTCAGGGCGTCTGATCTGGTCATTGTAAAGATGTTTCGTACGGTTTGGGCCGGATCAAAGCCTGGCGCTTTGGCCCCAGATCATCGTTTTGGCACCGTTGCCAAAGAGATTGTCGCGAAGGTCGGCCAAGCAAAACTGGTCATGGCCCTGAGCAACCATGCGGTTGATTGGATTTCCGGGCAGGTTTTGCCCGAAACGCTATCGGTTGCACAGGCTTTCAAAGTGATGGGTGAGGCCAATGCGGTCTTGGATTTTGAAGCCCCTGCGTTGAACAGCTATAGCAGCTTTACCGATGCCAAAGGCAATCATCATCAGATTTGGATGCTGGATGCGGTGTCCGCGCACAATCAGATTTTGGATGTGTTTGACTTGGGGGTCACCAATATTGCGGTGGCCAGTCTGGGGCTGGAAGATCCCAGCTTATGGACCGTGTTGGAAACCATTGATCCCACAAACCAAAAGGCTGCCACAGTTGTGGGCAGCATCAATTTACAAGATTTTATCAGCTATGACGGGGTAGGGCCGTTTTATCGCTGGCGGCAAGCGGCGAGTCCCGGTTTGCGCGCAATTGAACAAGATCCTGCGACGGGCAAGATAATCGCGCAACGGCTGGCGCAAATGCCGCGCACGACGGTGATGGAGCGGTATGGCGCGCCGCCCGACCTGCGGGTGGCCTTGACCTTTGACGACGGTCCCGATGATGTGGCCACTCCGGCCGTGCTGAATGCGTTGAAAGATGCCGGGGTGCCGGCCACGTTTTTTGTGGTTGGCAGTGCAGCCCTAAAGGCGCCGAACCTGCTGCGGCGAATGGTTGATGAAGGGCATTTGGTTGGGTCGCACACCTTCTTGCATCCGCATCTGGAGCGGGTTCAACCATGGCAGATCAATCTGGAACTGAACGCCACGCAAAAGTTGATCGCAGGGCAAACCGGACGGAACACGCGGCTGTTTCGCCCGCCCTATATCCGTGGGTCGGGTCCGATGACGGCGCAAGAAGTGTCGATCTTTCCAGCGCTGGCATCTGATGGCTATGTGGTTGCAGGCAGCGATATTGTGCCGCCCGATTGGTCCGGCCTGTCGGCAGAAGGCATTATTGACTATACTATGAAGGGGCTAACCCAAGGGCATGGCAGCATAATTTTGCTGCATGATGGCCGAAGTAAGGGGATGAACACTGTCGCGGCCCTTCCCTTGTTGATCGCAAGGTTGCAGTCCGAAGGGTATGAGATTGTGTCTTTGGCAGAGCTGATGGGCAGCAGTTCCGAAGCTTTGATGCCCTTTGCCGCCAAAACCAGCGCGGTCTTTAGCTTTGTGTCTTTTGGAACGATTTCGACGGTGTTGCAGGTGCTGTTTGTACTGTTTTGGGTGTTCATTCTGGCCGGCGTGGCGCGGGCGATTGTCTATATGACTTTGGCCCATAGGCGCATGCCACAATCGCCGTTCCATGCCCGGGTTTTGCCAACAGCGACGGTTATCATCCCCGCCTATAATGAGGCTTTGGTAATCTTGAAATCGGTGAAAACTGCGCTGGATGCGGAGTATCCGGACCTTAAGGTGATCGTCGTTGATGATGGGTCAACCGATGCCACGTTGGCGGTTTTGACCAAAGCCTTTGGCCGCAACCCGCGCGTGAAGATTCTGACACAGGCCAATCAAGGCAAGTGGAAGGCTTTGAACACCGCCTATGCGCAGGTGAAAACCGAAATCGCTGTGTGCATCGATGCGGATACGCAAATAGCCCCTGATGCTATTCGTCATTTGGTGGTCCCTTTTGCCAACCCCAAAATCGGGGCTGTTGCCGGGACAATCCTTGTCGGGAACAAGCGCAATTTGCTGACCCGTCTGCAAGCGCTGGAGTATTTTGTGACGCAAAATATCGCGCGCCGCGCGCAAGAGCATATCAATGGGATCATTGTGGTTCCCGGTGCGCTGGGGGCGTGGCGGGTGGAGGCGGTGCGGGATCTGGGGCTTTTGTCGAATGAAACGTTGACCGAGGACACGGATCTGACGATGTGGATGCTGCGCGGCGGCTATCATGTGGCCTATGCCGAGGCGGCCACGGGGTATACCGAGGCGCCGCGCGATGTGCGGTCTTTGCTAAAGCAACGGTTGCGGTGGAATGTTGGCATTTTGCAATCTTTGTGGAAGCACCGATCTACCTTTGCCGAAACACGCTCGCCGCGTTTGTTGTCGGTGCTGGACCTTGCGATTTTTGGCTTTGCGTTGCCGCTGCTGGCCCCTTTTGTGGATCTTATGGTTCTGTTTATGCTGGCGAATGTGGTCATGGCGCATGTGTCAGGTGCTGTGCCCGATTTTTCAGGGGTCACGAATACGATGATCCTTGGCTATGTGATTTTGCCTTTGGTCGATTTGTTGACCACGCTTGCGGCGTTTCGCTTTGATCGGCGGGAACGGTTGCCGCTGCTGTGGGTTGTACCGTTTCAGAATATTCTGTTCCGGCAGTTGCTGTATATCTCGGTCTATCGGGCGGTGTTTGCGTCGATCACCGGGCGTCTGGCCAGTTGGGACAAGCTGAAGCGGTTTGGTCTGACCGAGACGCGCGCCAAGGTGCTACGATGAAGCGCCGCTCTGTCTTGCAGGCAGGACTTGCCTTTGGGGTCATGGGCACGCGGTTGGACGCGCTGGGGCTGACGGCCAAAGGGGCACCGCCGCGTGTCATCGTTTTGCAAGATATTGATGCAGATACAAATCTGGAAGGGTTGCGCAGTGTGATGGCGGCTTTGGTGGCGCGTCAGGTGCCGTTTGCCTGCGTCATTGACCCAAGTGTAACCAGTGACGCCGCCCTTATGCCCGACAACCCGGTGGCGCAGCTTTTGCGTGAGTTTTATTTCGCCAATCCTGGCTTGATAGAGCTTGTCCCATTGATCCCCGACCTTGATGTTCAGCGCCCCTATTTTCAGGCGCGATTGGCCAGTC
>CBDTUV010000217.1:0-5158 GCA_965363575.1 uncultured Pseudorhodobacter sp.
TCTCCCTTGGTGTATCTCGGTCTTTGGTGACCGTTAGGTCGTACAGTCATACGGCAATATCGCGGCTTGTCACGGTTGTTTTCACGTGTCGCACTCAGCAATCGCGCCAAAGCCCGTTCTAGGCCTTGGTACGCCGCATGGGCGGCAGTCTGGCCGTAATTGGTGCAAAGGCCAAATCTTTTCCACCAATTTGGCGAAAATAGACTGGGGGATACTGCCAAGCGCTGGCGACATATCGCCAAAGCGGTCAAATCACCCCATCCGCCAACATTGCGTCAATCGCAGGCGCGTCATAGCCCAGCTCTTGCAAAATCGCCGTGGTATGTTCACCCAAGGCAGGCACCGGCCCCATGCGCGGATCGCCCGCACCCCAGCCCGCCGGGATCAAGGCCGGGATCGGGCCTGCGGGTGTATCTACTTGCCGCCAACGCGCGCGTGCGGCCAATTGCGGATGCGCCCACAGTCCCGCCATATCGTTCATCCGGGCGTTGGCGATGCCCATACGGTCCAACCGCTCCGTCACTTGCGCAACGGTAAGGGTGGCAAATGCCTGCACAATAAGCGCCCCAAGTGCTGCCTTATTCTCGGCCCGCTTGCCATTGCTGGTAAACCGCGGGTCAGCGGCCAACCCCGGCGCATTCAAAACCCCCGCACAAAACGCCGCCCATTCCCGTTCGTTCTGCAAGCCCAGCATCACCGTGCCATCCGCCGCCTCAAACGGGCCGTAGGGGTAAATCGTGGCATGGCTTGCCCCGGCGCGCGCAGGCGGCGGCGCACCGTCCATCGCGTAATACAGCGGATAGCCCATCCATTCCGCCATCGCCTCCAGCATCGACACGTCAATCTCACGCCCCTGCCCTGTGCGCCCGCGCTGGATAAGGGCGGTCAGAATATTGGTATAGGCATACATTCCGGCGGCAATATCCGCGACTGAAATCCCCGCCTTGGCTGGCCCATCGCCGCCGGTCACAGACAAAAACCCCGCCTCTGACTGGATCAACAGGTCATAGGCCTTGCGGTCACGGTCCGGCCCATCGGCGCCATAGCCCGAGATATTGCAAACAATCAGCCCCGGATGATCCGCGCGCAAAGCGTCATACCCCAGCCCCAACCGCGCCGCCGCACCCGGTGCCAAATTTTGCACCACTACATCCGCACGCCCCAGCAGGCCCCGCAAAACAGCCCCCGCCTGTGGGTGTTTCAAATCCAGCGTCAGGCTTTCCTTGCTGCGGTTGGTCCAGACAAAATGCGATGACAACCCCCGCGCACGGGCATCATAACCCCGCGCAAAATCGCCCACGCCGGGGCGTTCGATCTTGATCACCCGCGCGCCTTGGTCGGCCAGTTGCCGCGTGGCAAAGGGCGCTGCAATCGCGTGCTCCAGCGATACAACCGTGATCCCCTCCAGCGGCAACACTTAAAAGGATCTCGGCAGCCCAAGCATATGCTCGGCCACATAAGACAAGATCAGGTTCGTCGAGATCGGGGCCACCTGATACAACCGCGTTTCCCGAAACTTCCGCTCCACATCATATTCGGTGGCAAAGCCAAAACCGCCGTGGAACTGGATACAGGCATTCGCCGCCTCCCAGCTTGCCTTGGCCGCCAGATACTTGGCCATATTCGCCTGCGCCCCGCAATCGACCCCCGCATCAAACCGCCGACACGCATCAAACCGCATCAGGTTCGCCGCCTCAATCTCAATAAAGCTTTCGGCAATCGGGAACTGCACGCCTTGGTTTTGGCCAATGGGCCGCCCAAACACCACGCGTTCCTTGGCATAGGCGGTCACCTTGTCGATAAACCAATAGCCATCGCCAATACATTCCGCCGCGATCAGCGTGCGTTCGGCGTTCAACCCGTCAAGGATATAGCGAAAGCCCATCCCCTCCTCGCCAATCAGGTTTTCGACTGGAATTTCCAGATTGTCGAAAAACAGCTCATTCGTTTCATGGTTCACCATGTTCGGGATGGGTTTCACCTCCATCCCTTTGCCAATCGCATCGCGCAGATCGACAAGGAAAATCGACATCCCCAATGATTTCCGCGTCACCTGTTCCAGCGGCGTGGTGCGGGCCAGCAAGATCATCAGGTCCGAATGCTGCACCCGTGAAATCCACACCTTTTGCCCGTTGATGACATAACGATCCCCCTTTCGCACCGCGGTCGTGCGAATTTTGGTGGTATCGGTGCCTGTGGTCGGTTCCGTCACGCCCATCGATTGCAGGCGCAATTCGCCACTCGCAATCCGTGGCAAATACTCACGCTTTTGCGCATCAGACCCGTGGCGCAGCAGCGTACCCATATTGTACATCTGCCCATGGCACGCGCCCGAATTACCCCCCGATCGGTTGATCTCTTCCATGATCACACTGGCCTCGGTCAGCCCAAGGCCTGATCCGCCAAACTCTTCGGGGATCATCGCGGCCAACCACCCCGCCTTGGTCAATGCATCAACAAACGCTTCGGGATAGCCCCGCTCCATATCCACCTTGCGGTGATATTCCGCTGGAAAGGTCGCGCATAAATCCCGCACCGCATCTCGGATATCTTGATAATCAGTCATGCCACCACCGCCTTTGCATCCATTGCCAACGCACCGTCACCGCGCCGCACCCACAACCTAAAACCACCGTCAATCACTGCACCATGCAGCGAAAATGGGCCAGTATCAAACACCGGGGCAATCGCCCGAAACTCAAATCCCGTGACCACCGCACCCGGCATTTGCCTGCGCAACAGATCCAAAAGCAAGGTGGCCAGCAGCGGGCCATGCACCACAAGGCCAGGATAGCCTTCGGTGCCCGTGCAAAAGGGTTGGTCATAATGAATACGGTGCCCGTTGAACGTCAACGCGGAATAGCGAAACAGCAGCACCGGGTCGGGCGCAATATCGCGCGAAAAATCCGATGTGTCAGGCGCGGCCACAGGCGCTGACACAGGCACCGCCACAGGGGCTGCGGGGTCAGCCACATCGCGGTAAACGATGTCATGCTCTTCGGTAATCCGCGCGCCGTAGTCATGGCGAACCGTGACAAACACCAAATCCCCAGACCGCCCTGCTTTGTGATCCACACTCACCACGGTTGAGGTTTTGGTAACGGTTTCCCCCACCGTCAACGGTGCCAAAAACCGTAGCCGACTGCCCGCCCACATGCGGCGCGGCAGCGGCACAGGGGGCAAAAACCCGCCCAGCGCAGGGTGGCCGTCATAGCCCGCAGCGTCCAGCCGAAACAGTTGCAAGAAATGCATCCAATGCCACAAGGGCGGCAGGTCTGACCCCGCGCCATAGGTCTCATCCCGGTTCAGCGTGACCGCCAAAGCGTTGGATTGAAACGGCGTGATCTGGTCCGTGACCGCCTCCTGCCGCCCAATCCAACCTCGCAAATGACCAATATCAATCACCGGGCGCTCCCTTACCTTTGGCGTTGCCACAGTTGCGCAAACGAGGGTGGATTGGCAAGGGCCAGAGTTACGGCGCAAGCCCGCGCAATTCCTTTGCCCCAATCACCCGGCCTTCAACCGCCGAGATTTGGGCCGCAATGCCCATGGCCACGGCCCACCACCCATCGTTCAAGCCAACGTCTGGGGTGCAACCCTTTGCCACCACATCCGCAAAACCGCGATGCTGGTAGAATGTCGATCCATTATGATCGCCCGCTGCCAATATGTTCGGGTCCACCGGCACATCCAGCACTATCGGGCCAGCAGGCGCACGCGCCGAAACCGTGACTTGCGGCACAGGGGCCGCCCCCAAATGCGCAGGCCAAAACCGCCCCGGCCCCGGCACTTGGCATTCAATCTTGCCCTTTGGCCCCACCGCCGAAATCTCTTCTTGATAGCGCGATCCTTCGGCAAACATGCACAGTTCCAACATCGCCCGCATGCCGTTTTCAAAATCGACAATCACATAGGCATTGTCCCAAATATCCGATGCCTCGCCATTATAAACCTCATCCAGATGGTTCACCGCTTGCCCGCCAGACGCCATAACGCGCACGGGGTCACAGCCCGCAATCAGGCGCATCAGGTCAAAGAAATGGCAGCATTTTTCCACCAAAGCCCCGCCCGAATTGCGGTTAAGCCGGTTCCAATCCCCCACCTTTTCCAAAAACGGAAAGCGATGCTCGCGGATGGTCAGCATTTTCACACCGCCCGTTGCCGCCTGCACTTGCCCAATCAGATGGGCGACGGGCGGCATATAGCGGTACTCCATCGCAACCCAAATCGGCGCAGGATAGGCGGCGCGCAAGGCATTCAGGCGCGGCGCATCGGCAGGGTCGGTGAACAGCGGCTTTTCACACAAAACCGGCAAGGGGCGGATGGCCGCAATCTGTTCCAACTGCGCCAAGTGCATGTAGTTGGGGCTAACGATCAGCAGGCAATTCACCGCCGGGGCGGCCAAAACCTCGGCCACAGACCCCACCATCACCGCCCCCGGCGCCAACGCCGCCGCAAGTGCGCGCATCCCTGCATCCGGCTCAAATATCGCGACCACCTCGGCCTGCGGCAACAAGGCGATATTGCGCAAATGCTCTTGCCCCATCATGCCGCAACCGATGATGCCATACCGAACCGTTTTCATGCCCATCCCTCATATCTAACGCAAACCTGCCGCTTGCGTCTCATTTCAACCGCGCCACATAGCGTGCAACTTTTGGATCAAACCATGTCCAAGACGCCTCGGCCCGCCGCCCGTCCTGCCCCCAACTGACCCGCGTGATCATCGGCAAAGGCGCGCCCGCAGCATGCGGAAACGCGGCAGGCACCCAATCAGGGCACGGCCCTTGGCCCACCCGATCCTCGGCCCGCGCGATCCACAACCCCAAGCGCTCGCGGTAGTACAAATACAGCGATTCCGACAAATCCGCAGGGTCGATCGCGGCGGCATAATCGCCGTCCAGCCATATCTCCTCGACCGCCGCCACTTGGCCCGACAGATAGCGCAGGCGGCGGATGCGATGTCCTTCGGCACTGCTCCCGAAATCGGGCAAGGCCACGTCCTTGACGCAGCGATCCACCGCCAAAACCTGCGCCGTGGGCAACCCACCCCCCGCCGCCAATTCCAACCGAAACAGCGCATAAACCGACGCGGGGTCACTAACCGCCTGCACATAATTCCCCGACCCTTGCACACGGGTCAGCATCCCCTTGGCCA
>CBDTUV010000218.1:0-5151 GCA_965363575.1 uncultured Pseudorhodobacter sp.
GCCGTTGCAGGTGGGCGAAGGGCCCGAGTTCAAAACCTTTCGTATCGGGTTGTTTGGGCTTGATAAACTTGCCGATATTCCCGCGACCGTTGCGCGGTTGGAGCGGGCGGCTGAGGCGGTTTTTTGACCCGTTAGGGCAAGTTCTAGGTATTTATTGCCAAGATGAAAGCGGGGGATTAGCGCAGACCAAGCCCCGCTTTCATCAAGGTTTTGCGCACGGGTGCTGCAGAGTAAAGCGAGCTGAGGGCCGAGGCGCGTAAATCGCGCAAAATTGGCGCGCCCATCATGGACGCCCGATTAAGCGCGTCGATGCCTGCTACACGGGCTTGGACCTCAAAGTGGCGGCGATTGTGATAGGTTTCCAGCATCTTGGCGCTGCCCAAGTCTGAAGGGTCGGCCAATGCCAGTTCACGTAAGGTGGCCAGATCGGCCAGACTCATGTTCAGGCCTTGCGCGCCGATGGGGGGGACGACATGGGCGGCCTCGGCCATCAAAGCGATGCGTTGACCAGACATACGCGCGGCGATTTGGCTGATGATCGGCCAAATTGTTAGCGGGCTGGTTCGGGTCATCGGGCCAAGGATGTGGCAGGCCCGCAAGTTCATTTCTGCCTCAAACTCGGGTTGGGGCAGGGCGGCCAGTCGCGCAATTTCCGGCCCTTTCTCCATCCAGACAACTGCCGAAGCGGGCAGGCCTTGGTGGTCGGGCAGCGGGACCATGGTAAAGGGGCCGCCTGAGCGATGCACCTCAGTCGAGACATTTTCATGCGGGATGGGGTGGGTGGTGGTGAAAGCCAGTGCCTTTTGACCATAGCGGGTGGTTTTTACCGGGATTCCAGCCGCTTGGCGCACAGTCGAGTTGCGTCCATCGGCGCCAATCAGCAACCGCGCGCGCCAAGAGCTGCCATCGGACAGGCGGACCAGCGCCTCAGCCTCGCGCGGGGTCACTTGGGTTGTGGCCACGCCGGGGCGGAAAGTCACGTTGGGCAGAGTGTCCAGATGCGCCACCATTTCGCGACGCAAGAGCCAGTTGGGCAGGTTATAACCAAAGGGGTGTTCGGACAGTTCGGACGCGTCAAAATCGCGGGTCAGGCGCGCCTCACCCGCTGCGCCGCCTGCATCGGCGATCCGCATGATTTGCAAGGCGGCGGCGTAGGGGGACAGGCGGTCCCATAAGCCGATTTCCTGAAACAGCGTCACCGAGGGCATTAAAAACGCCGTGCTGCGCATATCGGCGCCTGCGCTTTGGCGGTCCGTGACAGGCGCGTTGGGATCAACGCAGAGCACCGAAAACCCGGCGCTACCGAAGGCAATCGCAGCAGAAAGCCCTGCGACACCGCCGCCGGAGATCAGAATATCAATGTTTTCACGAGCCATCGATTGCACCCCCTTTTGCCTATAGTTAGGGCGTCTGAGCGCATGCGTCCAAGGGACAAAGCGCCGCGTTTAGCCAAATGTGCCGTAGACCATCAAGAAAAGCACAACCGGAACAAGGGCTAACGCGACCATCGCAAGGGCGACAACGCCCCAGATCTTAATGGCAAGCGCGACAAGGACCACAATGACCGCCAAAGCATAGAAAAAGGCGTTAACGCCGTTCTTGAAATGGCCCGCAACGCCGCCAGAGGTGGTATTGGCCTGGTCGGTGCCCGCCGTTTGAGCCGTGTCCGCTGTATCTGTTTTCATCTTAAACCTCTATTCATTTTGCTTAGATAAACCTGTACCGTGTCACGAACAGGTGACAGCTTGCCGCACAGGGGGTCAGCCAACCAGTTTTCCCAAGAATTCTGTCAGGTCAGTGGTGTGGTGGTGGATATGGTCGGCTGGTTCGGCCTGCGGCGTTACATGCACCGTCCGCATGCCCATGGCGTGGGGCGCGGCGAGATTGCGACTGTCATCTTCAAACATCGCGCCTGTTGCTGCGTCCAGCTTATCAAGCGCAAAAACTGTTTCAAAAGCAATGCGTTCCGGTTTGGGGCGAAACCCTGCATGTTCAACACCGTAAACCGCGTCAAACAGGCCAGACAAGCCGCGCGCCGCCAAAACCCGTTCGGCATAAGGGGCCGAACCGTTGGTATAAACAATCCGGCGGCCGGGCAGGGCGCGGATATGGGCGGCCAAAACGGCATCTTTTTCCAGTTTTTCCAATGAGATATCATGTACATCGGTCAGGTATGGTGCCGGATCGACACCATGTTCGCGCATTAACCCCGCCAAAGTGGTGCCATAGGTGGCCCAGTAATGGCGGCGCAAACGGTCAGCCTCGGGGCGCTCGACCTTGAGGCTTTGCATCACCCAATCGGTCATCCGCACCTCTATCTGATCAAACAGGCGGGCGCTGGGTGGGTACAGCGTATTATCAAGGTCAAAGACCCATTGGCGAACATGTGCGAAATCTCGTGCTATCATAGGTCTGAAACTAAGGCGGATTGTGAGCCTTGGCAATCTGCAAGCGCGAGCGATTGCGGTTGAGGTGGCGCGATCTGCCCGCTAACCTTGGCGCGACGTCATCAAACGACAAAAGAGGCCGAGTTTGCAAAAAGATGCCTATACCCTGATCCTCGAGGCGATCGACGCAGGCCTTTATAAACCTGGCGACAGGCTGGTCGAATCAGAGTTGGCAGAGCGGTTTGGCGTGTCGCGAACCCCGGTGCGAGAGGCGTTGCAGCGTTTGGAAACCCAATCCATGCTGACGCGCGATGGGCGTAGCCTGATCGTCGCTTCGCTGGATCACAACCAGTTGGCCGAACTTTATGCCGTGCGCACCGAGCTGGAAGGTTTGGCCGCGCGGCTGGCCGCTCGCCATGCAACCGAAGAAGAAATGCGCGTTTTGCGGTCGATGGTCGATGAGGATAAGGCGCTTTTGGGCGGCGATCCGCGTACACTCAGCCGTGCGAACAAGCGGTTTCACAAGCAGATCCATCTTGCCTCGCACAACCGGTTTTTGGTGCAGCAATTGGATTTGGTGCATCGGTCCATGGCGCTTATGGCGACAACCTCCTTTGCTGCCGAGGGGCGGGATGCGATTGGGTTGGCGGAACATGATGCCATCGTGGCCGCGATTGAGGCGCGCGATGGGGAGGCGGCCTATCAAGCGTTGCGGGGCCATATTTCCAAAGCGTTTGAGACGCGGTTGCGGATTGACGCGGGTGAGGTGAAAACCCGTTAAACCCTTAATCTGGCCCGGTTTGGTCAAAATGGCCGTGGCTGGTTTTGTCCCAATAAAACGGTTTTGCGACCATTTCCCATGCTGCTTTGTAGGATGCCAAGGCACCCAGCGGAAAGTAAAAGTGCAAGGAGAACACCCAAAGCAGGCTCATCTTATGCTGGGTTTGGCGCAGGCCTACCATGTTCAAGGTGATGTTGATGACTTCGGTAAATAGGTAAAGGCCAATCAGGCCCAGCATCACCATTGGCGGCAGGGCGCTGGCAATTGGATGCGGAATTCCCAGAGGTATCAGCCAAAACGACCATAGCACCGGGGCCAACAAAAACTGCGACAAGGTGCACAGAAACAGCACCTGAAACCCGAAGAACTTCCAAGGGCCAAGCTGGCGCAGCAGCACGCTCGGGCTGCGCATATGAACTGCCCAGGTCATCATATAGCCTTTCAGCCAGCGTGACCGTTGGCGCACCCAAGGTAGCGCGCGGCAATTTGCCTCTTCTTCGGTTACCGTTTCCAGCAGTTCCGCACGATAGCCGTGGCGGGCCAGTCGCATCCCCAAATCCGCATCCTCGGTAACGTTATGCGCGTCCCAGCCGCCCAATTCTTCCAATGCTGCGCGGCGGAAAAACAAAGTCGTGCCGCCCAGCGGAATGGCAAGGCCCAGCTTTTGTAGACCCGGCAGAATGACACGAAACCAAGCGGCATATTCCATTGTAAAACAACGCGATAGCCAATTCGTTTCGGGGTTGTAGAAATCTAGAACTCCTTGC
The DNA here is from genome assembly GCA_965363575.1 of uncultured Pseudorhodobacter sp. GTDB lineage: Bacteria > Pseudomonadota > Alphaproteobacteria > Rhodobacterales > Rhodobacteraceae > Pseudorhodobacter. The sequence goes on from CBDTUV010000218.1 coordinate 3,936, forward strand.
AAGCAGGCGACATCGGCCCCGCGTTGATAAAACCGTTCCACCACTTTTCTGATCTGGCTTGGTTCGGGCGCATCCTCGGCGTCATAGACCCCGATGATCGACCCGCGGCACAGGTCCAGCCCAAAATTCAGCGCGCGCGGCTTGGTTTTCAATGGCCCATCCGGCACCACGATCACCCGCATCCAAGGCGGAAGATCAACGGCTTTCAAGGCGTTACGGGTAAGATGGTCCTCTTCCTCGACCACCAAAAGGATATCAAGCAGGTCGCGAGGATAGTCCAACCTGTCCAACCGCCGGATCAGGCGCGGGGCGATGTCCCCCTCTTTGAACAGCGCGACCATGACGGAGACGACGGGCAGGCGTGCGATGATGGGGGCCGGGGAGGGCGGGTCCTTGCGCCGCAGTGCTGCCATCACCGCGCCGGTACGCAGGGCCGTTGATAAGGCGAGCGTAAGCGTTGCCCAAAAGGTAAAGACCAGCGCCATTACAGTCGGCGAAAGCCACAGCCCCAAGGCAAACAGGGAAAAGCACAAGGCGACCTTGATCGCCAAACCTTCGCGCCCCCAGTCGCGGCAACTTTCAGACGCTGCAACGCGGTTTTCGGCCGCAAAGTTTAATTCTTTGGCACGCGCTTTCATCACTGCGGCTTGTATTTGCGACGTCGGCGCAAGTGCCATTACAACCGGGCCAAACTCTTTGCGCAATTCCTTGTAATGTTTTGCGAAATCTTCGGGATAGGCGGTAGCAATCACCGCCACCTGTCCGACCATTTGCCACGGAAGAAGCCCTTCGCGGAGACATTTGGCAGCGCCCAGACGGTCGATCAATCGCGGGTCGGCGGGATTTGCCAATGGGTCGATCAGCCGCACATTCCAATGACGGGCCTGCGCCTCATACAGTCGTTTCTCACTGATGAGCTGGCGAGATAGCAAAATATCGCACAGTCGCCCGCGATGCCGCTTTTGCAGCGATAGTGCCATTACCAGATCATCAGGCGACAACAGCCCGTCGCGCAGCAACGCAATTCCAAGGCTGCGCACGGATGGCGCCGTGACCGCAATCTGCCGCCCGCCAGCGCGCTTTTGGGTGACCTGAAACGCTGCCCCCGTGTCATCCAAACGGCCAAGATCAGGCTTGAGAGTGCGGATGGCTGCGGTCATGACTGTCCCCGTGTTTAACCAAGCCTTGCCAAGGCAAGGTTAACAGCGGGTTAACA
>CBDTUV010000219.1:0-5126 GCA_965363575.1 uncultured Pseudorhodobacter sp.
GGCGCCATTGCTGGATCACTTTACCGCCCCAAGTGTTAGCCCTGCGATGAAGTGCTTTTGCATCAGGAAGAACATCAGCACAGGTGGCAACGCCGCCAGAATGGACCCGGCCGACACCAAATGCCACGCCGCAACCCATTGGCCATTCAACGATGACAGGCCTGCGGTGATCGGCTGGGTTTCCTTGGTGGTGGTCAGCACGGTGGCCCAGAAAAAGTCGTTCCAGATGAAGGTAAAGATCAGCACCGACAAGGCGGCGATCGCGGGCTTCATCAACGGCAGGACAACGTACCAAAAGATGCGGATTTCGGACACGCCTTCAACGCGCGCGGCCTCTATCAATTCAAACGGCAAGGCCTTGATGAAATTGCGCATGAACAGCGTGCAAAACCCGGTTTGAAAGGCAATGTGGAACATCGCAAGCCCGGTCCAAGAGTTATACATCCCCAAGTTCAACGTCAAATCCCGCACCGGGACCATCAGAATTTGGAACGGCACAAAATTGCCCGCGACAAACAGGAAAAACACCAAAAGGTTGGACCGAAACTTGTAAATCCCCAGCGCAAACCCGGTCATGCAAGACAAGGCCACAGCCCCGATCACCGTGGGAATGGTCACCTTCAGCGAGTTCAGCATATAGCGGCCAAGATCGCTGTCGCGAAACACCGAGACATAGTTTTCAAAGGCCAAATAGCTGGGCATGCCAAAGTAATTGCCCTGCGCAAGATCCGATGCCGGGCGCAAGGATGTCACCGCAACCCCCAGCAGCGGAAACAACCACAAGATCAGCGCGATGGGCAACGCGATGGTATAAAGGCGCTGGGTCAGCGGGCGGGTCTGTTCAATTGGGCGTGGAAACATGGCTTAACGCTCCGTCTCGTCGCGCCACATCTTCCAGATGAAGCCCGAAATGAAAACCATCATGATTGCGAAAAGTACGACGGCAATGGCCGCACCGTAGCCCATGCGGAACCCGTATTCCGACAAGGCCTTTTCGTACATGTAAAACGACAGCACGCGGCTGGACCCGTAAGGTCCGCCATCGGTCATGATCGACACAAGGTCAAAGCTGCGCAAGGCACCGATCACTGTGACAACAAGGGCTATAAACGTGGCCGGGCGCAGTTGCGGCAAGATCACATACCACAGCATTTTCAGACCCTTGGCACCATCAAGCCTAGCTGCCTCGACCTGATCGGGGGCGATGTTGTTCAGGCCCGTAATATACAGGATCATCACATAGGCAATCTGCGGCCAGAGGCCCGCGGCGATGATGCCATAAGTCACATAACGCTCATCCGCCAAAATCGCGACACCGTTGCCGGTGACCAATTCAATCAGCTTGTAGAACAGACCGAAATTCGGGGCGTAGAACCATGAAAACATCAGGCCCACGACGACTTGGGAAATCACAAACGGGAAAAAGAACAGCGATTTATAGATGCGAATGCCGCGCACAGTTTGGTTCAAGAAAATCGCGATGAACAACCCGGCTGGCACTGCCAGAAGATAGAGCACCAACCAAATCACGTTGTTTTTTAGCGAGGTGTAAAACGCATCATCGTCCATCAACTCGACATAGTTCGCCGTGCCGATATAGGTTTTAACGCCAAGTCCATCCCAATCGTAAAACGACAGCGACATGGATTGAAAGACAGGGATGATGACATAGACCAAAAACATGATCGCGCCGGGGGCCAAAAACAGCCACGGGGCGATGCGCAATTGGTTTCGTTTCCAGTAGCTGGACATGGTGACGCCCCCCTTCGTGCAATCCGGTCGAATAAAGTCGGCCCCGCGTTTTCACACGGGGCCGTTCAGCGGTTTACTTGTAGATTTGGCCGCGCGCTTTTTCCAGACGCTCCAGGATCGCATCCAGACGGTCAGGCTTTACCATGAACTCTTGGAACCCTTCCATGCCCATTTTGGCCATTTCAGCAGGGGCATCACGGTCAAAGAACTGCGCCAAAGCATAGGCCGAGGACAGCGATTCAAACCCGGCCGAGAGGAACGGATCAGCGGCATCAACGGTAGCATCTTTGTTGGTAGGCAACTGCCCCAAGGCCGCGTTCAGCTTGGTCTGCACATCGGCGCGCGCCACATATGCGAGGAACTTCTTCGCATCGGCCACGTTCTTGGCACCGGCTGGGATGTGGATCGTATCCGTCGGTGCTTCTTCGGCGCGTGGTATGCCAGCGGTGATTTCTGGGAATACCATGAAACCAAGGGTGTCATTCGTCATGCCGCCTTCTTTGAAGTTCGCCACGGCGAAGTTACCCATCACATAGTTGGCCGCTTTGCCTTGCACCAGCAAAGCCGCTGCATCTTGCCAATCAATCGCTGCGTGGTTTTCGGTGGTGAAAGGCAACACTTTTGCCCATTCGGCAAAGGTCGCTTTTACCTTGTCATCGGTCCATGCCACTTTGCCCGCGGTCAGGTCCATGTGGAACTCATACCCGTTGGTGCGCATGTTCAGATAGTCAAAGATACCGGCAATTGGCCACAGCGCCTTGGACCCGGTGGTCAAGCAATCAATGCCTGCCGCCTGAAACTTAGCGCAGTTTTCGACAAACCCGTCCCAAGTTGTCGGCACTTCAACGCCAGCCGCTTTGTATGCGTCTTTGTTGTAGTAAATGCCCCACTGGTAATAGGTATAGGGCACGCCCCACTGCTTGCCATCAATCGTCATCGACGCTTTGGCCGATGCCAACTGCTCGCCCAGACCGTTTTCAGTCCAGACATCCGACACGTCCTGAAACTGGCCCGAGGTGACAAATGGTGCCATGCGGTTGCCCGCGTACCAGTTGGCCAAATCCGGGCTGTCGGCGGTCAAAAAGTTGCGGATCGCGGTTTTGTAACCCTCATGGTCAAAGTTGTTCAGGGTTACTTTGATGTCTGGATTTTCAGCCTCAAAGTCCACGATCAGCGCTTGGAACGCTGCCAGCGGTGTTGGGTCAAAGTCGGCATTATAGCTTAGTGCGCGGGTTTGCGCGAAAGCCGAGCCGGACATCAGCAAAGCCGCCGCGAACGCCACGGCGCCCGTTTTCAGATAGGTCATAAGGATCCTCCCTTTGGATTCAGATATATCGTTTCAGCATCCAGTCAGTTTCATTATTTGAAACTTGGTTTTGAATATTGAAAGTATGAGGGGAATCGTTTACGCTGTCAATAACGGCGTTGACGTGACCCACTTTACGGAAAGGATCCCATGTGACCAAACCAATTACAGACGGCCCGGCAAGCGGTGATGGAACGGTTGGCAAGGCGCTGGATGTTTTGGATATGGTCGCCAATGCGGATGGGCCTGTGCGCTTTACCGATTTGCTTGCCGGTTCGCCCTATCCCAAAGCCACGCTTTACCGGTTTTTGCAAACCCTGACGCATCAAAACATGCTGTCCTATAATGCCGATCGGCAAACCTATGCGCTGGGGATGCGGTTGGTGCGACTGGCCCATACAGCATGGGCGCAATCCAGCCTTGCCCCCTTGGCGCGCCCGCACTTGGACAAGCTTTCAGCGGCTTTGGGGGAAACGATCCACCTTGCGCAGTTGGACCAAGGCCAGGTGCTCTATGTCGATAAACGCAACGCCGCCCAGCCCGTGGATATGTTCAGCCAAGCCGGCAAAGTGGGCCCGGCCTATTGCACCGGAGTTGGCAAGGCGATGATGGCTTACCTGCCCCCCGATGCGCTGGAACAGGCCATGATCCGCCAAAGCTTTTACCAATTCACACCGCACACCTATACAAACCGCGACGAGTTGCTGGCCGAGTTGGCTGCGATCCGCACCCGTGGCTATGCCTTTGACCGCGAAGAGCATGAGGCCAATATCATCTGCGTCGCCGCCCCTATTTTGTCAGACCGTGGCCGGGCGATTGGGGCAATTTCGGTCACGTCTACCAAACTGCGCACCAATTTGGACCACCTAGAGACATTGGCACCGCAACTGCTGGCAGCCGCCGCAGATATCGCAATCGAAGCCCGCAACTGGCGGTTTCCGGAATAAGAACCCAGACTAAAACCTTGAGGGAGGGGACCGTTATGACAGGCGTAAACTTGCAGGCCGTGACCAAAAAATTTGGCGATGTTCAAGTGATCCACGGCGTTGACCTAAAGATCGAGGATGGAGAGTTTTGCGTGTTTGTCGGCCCATCGGGCTGCGGCAAATCCACCTTGCTGCGCATGATCGCAGGCTTGGAGAAAACCACCGCAGGCCATATCGCAATCGGTGACCGCGATGTGACCGATGCCGACCCCGCCGATCGCGGCGTAGCGATGGTGTTTCAAACCTATGCCCTTTACCCGCATATGACCGTGGCCGAAAACATGGGGTTCGGGTTAAAAATGACCGGCCATCCCAAGGCCGAGGTCGAGGCCAAAGTGGCCGAGGCCAGCCGCATCTTGAAGCTCGACGATTACTTGTCGCGCAAACCCAAGGCCTTGTCGGGCGGCCAACGCCAGCGCGTCGCGATTGGTCGCGCGATTGTGCGCGGGCCAGAAGTGTTCTTGTTTGATGAACCCCTGTCGAACCTTGATGCCGAATTGCGCGTAGAAATGCGGGTCGAAATCGCACGTTTGCACCGCGAAATTGGCGCGACCATGATTTATGTGACCCATGATCAGGTTGAGGCAATGACGCTGGCCGATAAGATCGTGGTGTTGCGAAAAGGCGTGATCGAACAGGTCGGCGCACCGCTTGATCTGTACCACAACCCGGACAACCGCTTTGTCGCGGGCTTTATCGGGTCGCCTGCGATGAATTTCGTGGCGGGTGTGGTGGATAAGGCAGGGGTGGTTTCGGCCAAAGGATTGCTTGGGTCGATTGCAACCGATGTGGCCCTGCCGGGGGCCGGCGCCCCCGTTGTCGTGGGTCTGCGCCCGCAACATCTGCGCGTCACGCAGGGCGATACGCACCGCGTTGAGATGACTGAGGCCTTGGGCGGCGTCACCTATATTCACCTGACTGCCGAAACCGACGAAAAGCTGGTGATCGAGGCGCATGACGACACGCGCCTGAAACTTGGGGACCGTGTGGGCCTTGCCTTTGACGCGGATCAAGCCGTGTTCTTTGAAGATACCGAGCGCGGATTGCGGATCCGTTAACCCAAATACGCGGCCAATTCGGGC
>CBDTUV010000220.1:0-5093 GCA_965363575.1 uncultured Pseudorhodobacter sp.
TAAAGACCGCGCGGATCAAGGCATGGCTGGGATAGCGCACCTCGTAATGCTGAAGGCGGTCACAATTTCCGGTGAAGGGGACCACTTTTTTGTAAAACGGTGCAGGTTCTACATCCATCATCCAGCGATGCACGATGATGCCATTTTCGGTTTTGGTAACCCGCAAAGGGGTGTCTTTGGTCGCATCCTGCGCGAATGATCCGGCGTGCACCCAAGCAACATGGGTCGGGTCCAGCAGGTTGTCACACATCAGCAGGTAGTTGCAGGGCAGTTCCATCGCCTGACCGCGGTTAAGGCCCCAATCGGGGTCGCCCCAATGCTCAATCTCAAAAATTTCGGACGGGTCAGCCATTGCGGGGTTGCCCATCCAGATCCAGACCAATCCGTATTTTTCATGGGTGGGATAGGCATGGACATTGGCGTTCGACGGGATGCGCCCGGTGCCGGGCGCCCAGACACATTTTCCTGCGCAATCAAAGGTTAGGCCATGATAGCCGCATTCGACTTGATCATTTTTTAACCGACCCTTGGAGAGCGGAAGTTTGCGGTGCGGGCAGGCATCATCGAGTGCGATCACTTCGTTTTTGCTATTGCGATAGATACAGATTTTTTCACCCAGCACCATAATTTGGCTGAGTTTGTTGGTAACCTCATGGTCCCAAGCGGCGACGTACCAAGCATTTTTGAGAAACATGTGGGTGGTCCTTTTTCCTAAATGTCGAGCGCATTGGGGCAAGCACTCGCCGCCCCCTACCCCGGATAGTTGAGCCTAATCAAAAATGGGCAACGCCCAGAACTTTACTTCAGGATGCCCGGCAGGTTTAGGTTATGGTCGCGGGCACAATCTAGGGCCACGTCATAACCGGCATCGGCGTGGCGCATGACACCTGTAGCAGGGTCGTTCCACAGCACATTGTGCAAGCGGCGCGCGGCGTCTGGGGTGCCATCAGCGACGATCACCATGCCAGAGTGTTGCGAAAAGCCCATGCCAACGCCGCCGCCGTGGTGCAGCGACACCCAGGTCGCCCCCGAGGCGGTGTTGAGAAGCGCGTTGAGCAGCGGCCAGTCGGAGACGGCATCGGAGCCATCCTTCATCGCCTCTGTCTCACGGTTTGGGGATGCGACGGAGCCTGAGTCGAGGTGGTCGCGGCCAATGACGATGGGGGCTTTGAGCTCGCCCGAAGCCACCATTTCATTGAACATCAACCCGGCTTTGTGGCGATCGCCTAGGCCAATCCAACAGATGCGCGCAGGCAGACCTTGAAAGGCGATGCGGTCGCGGGCCATATCCAGCCAGTTGTGCAGATGGTGGTTTTCGGGGAAGAGCTTTTTCATCGCCTCATCGGTTTTATAGATATCCTCGGGGTCGCCTGACAATGCCACCCAGCGGAAAGGGCCAATGCCTTTGCAAAACAGCGGGCGGATATAGGCAGGGACAAAACCGGGAAAAGCGAAGGCGTTTTCCAAGCCTTCATCAAGGGCGACTTGGCGGATATTGTTGCCGTAGTCCAAGGTCGGCACGCCTGCGTTCCAGAAATCGACCATCGCAGCCACATGGGTTTTCATCGAAGCACGGGCGGCTTTTTCCACCGCTTTGGGGTCGGTTTCGCGCCGCGCCTTGGCCTCGGCCACGGTCCAGCCTTGGGGAAGATAGCCGTTCAGCGGGTCGTGGGCCGATGTTTGGTCAGTCACGATATCGGGGCGGGCGGTGCCTGCCTGCATCCGCCGCACCAGTTCGGGGAAGACATCGGCAGCATTGCCCAGAAGGCCCACAGATTTCGCCTCACCCTTGGCGGTCCAATCGGCGATCATTGCGAGCGCTTCATCCAAAGTCTTAGCTTTGGCGTCTACGTACCTGGTGCGAATACGAAAATCGATCCGCGTCTCATCACATTCTACGGCCAGACAGCAGGCGCCGGCCATCACGGCAGCAAGCGGCTGTGCGCCACCCATGCCACCCAAACCGCCGGTCAGAATCCATTTGCCTTTCAGACTACCGTCGTAGTGTTGGCGGCCCGCCTCGGCAAAGGTTTCATAGGTGCCTTGCACAATGCCTTGGGTGCCGATGTAGATCCAGGACCCGGCGGTCATTTGGCCGTACATCGCAAGACCGCGTTTATCGAGTTCGTTGAAATGGTCCCAAGTCGCCCAATGCGGCACGAGGTTGGAATTGGCTATCAGCACGCGCGGGGCGTCTTTGTGGGTTTGGAATACGCCGACGGGTTTGCCCGATTGCACCAGCAAGGTTTGATCGTCGTTCAGGTCACGCAAAGAGGCGCAGATCTGGTCAAAATCTTCCCATGTGCGGGCCGCGCGACCGATGCCGCCATAGACCACCAGCTCATGCGGGTTTTCGGCCACATCGGGGTGCAGGTTGTTCATCAGCATGCGCAAAGGGGCCTCGGTCAGCCAGCTTTTGGCGGTAATCTCGGTTCCTGTGGCAGGATAGATGTCGCGAGTGTTGTGGCGAGTGTTCATAGGGGCGTTTCCTTTTTACAGGGAGAAATGGGTGAGGCCAGCGGCTTGTGTCAAAGCACCGGTGCGGATCAGGGCGGTTGCCGCCTCAATATCGGGGGCGAGATAGCGGTCATCGGTCAGCGCGGGGGAGACGGCACGCAAGGTGGCGACGGCCGCTTGCAAAGGGGTCGAGGTTTGCAAAGGTGCACGAAATCCGATGCCTTGGGCGGCACACAGCGCCTCAACCCCTAGTATGACCGAGAGGTTTTGGTTCATACGACCAAGACGGCGCGCACCGTGGGCGGCCATGGACACGTGATCCTCTTGGTTGGCAGATGTTGGCGTGCTGTCGGTGGAACAGGGGTTAGCGAGATGCTTGTTCTCGCTCATCAAGGCCGCTGTAGTCACCTCGGCAATCATGAAACCCGAGTTGAGGCCGGGGGCCGGCGTGAGGAAGGGTGGCAAGTCGTGGCTGAGGGTTGGATCGACCATCAACGCCACGCGGCGTTGGGCGATGGCCCCGATTTCAGCCAAGGCGAGTGCGATAATATCGGCTGCAAAAGCAACAGGTTCGGCGTGGAAGTTACCACCGGAAATGATGCCTGCGCTGACCACCAATGGATTGTCGGTGACGGCGTTCGCCTCAATTTCCAGCGTGGTCGCGGCAAAACGCAAAAGGTCCACGGCGGCCCCAACGACTTGCGGCACGCAGCGGATGCAATAGGGATCTTGGACGCGGGTGTCGCCTTCCATATGGCTGTCGCGGATCACCGAGCCTGCCATGACGCTGCGCAAAGCCTCTGCTACGTCGATCTGGCCACGGTGGCCGCGAAGGGTGTGGATTTCGGGTTGCAGGGGAGCTGTAGACCCCATGATAGCATCGGTCGACATGGCGGCAGTCACCAATGACCCTTGGGCATTGCGCCAACCGTCAAACAGCCCGACCAAAGCGAGGGCCGTGGAAAATTGGGTGCCGTTGATCAGGCCCAAGCCTTCCTTGGGGCCAAGGATCAAGGGGGTAAGGTTTGCAGCAGTCAGCGCGTCCATGCTGGCCATGCGTTGGCCTTTGAATTTAGCCTCGCCCGCGCCGATCATCGTGGCGGTCATATGGGCCAAGGGGGCCAGATCGCCGGATGCGCCAACGGACCCTTGAGCCGGGACCACAGGGGTGATGCCGTGTTTCAGCAGCGCCTCAATCTGCTCAATCACGGCCCAGCGCACACCAGATGCGCCGCGCCCGAGCGACAAAAGTTTCAGCGCCATCATCAGCCGGGTGGTGGCCTCGTCCAGCGCATCGCCCACGCCGCAGCAGTGAGATAAGATCAGGTTGCGTTGCAGTGTAGCGGTATCTTTGGTCGCGATTTTCACGCTGGCCAATTTGCCAAAGCCGGTGTTGACACCGTAGACCGCATCGGTGCCAGCGGCCGCAGCGGCGACCTGCGCGCAGGCCCGGTCCACGCCTGCCCGCGCGTTGGGGTTCAAAGTGGCGGCAGCGCCGCTGCGCCACAAGGTTTCAAGCTGTTCCAGCGTGGTTGCGCCCGGTGTCAGTTGCATTAAGCACCTCCAAAGATCCGCTGATGCAGCGGGTTAAAGCCAAAGCGGTAGGCAAGCTCGGCCGGTGTTTCGACGTTCCAGATCGCAAGATCGGCGCGCATGCCGGGGGCGATTGTGCCCGTATCCGTCAGGCCCAAAGCGCGGGCAGCGTGGCGGGTGACGCCTTGCAATGCCTCATCCGGGGTCAGGCGAAACAGGGTGCAGCCCATGTTCATCGCCAGCAAAAGCGAGTTGAGGGGGGAGGAACCGGGGTTGCAATCGGTGGCCAATGCCATCGGCACGTTGTGGTCGCGAAAGGCGGCAACGGGCGGCATCTGGGTTTCACGGATCGCGTAATAGGCACCGGGCAGCAGCACCGCGACGGTCCCGCTGGTGGCCAGAAGTGCTGCATCCGCCTCGGTCGCGTATTCGACATGATCGACAGACAGCGCGCCATATTTGGCAGCAAGCGCGCAGCCGCCCATATGCGACAGCTGTTCGGCATGGAGTTTTACGGGCAGATTTAGCTCATGCGCCACATCAAAGACGCGGGCTATTTGCTTGGTATCAAAGCCAATTCCTTCACAGAACCCATCGACGGCATCGATCAAATTTTCCGCATGGGCCGCGCGCAAGGCTGGGATGCAGATATCATCAATATAAGCATCGGGGCGGCCTGCAAAATCGGCAGGCACCGCATGCGCGCCCAAAAACGTGGTACAAATACGCACTGGGCGCAGTTGCCCCAAGCGCCGCGCGGCCCGCAACATCCGCAGTTCTGTTTCGATATCCAACCCATAACCGGACTTCACCTCGACACAAGACACACCTTCCGCAATCAACGCATCCAGCCGAGGCATGGCTGCCGCGATCAACGCATCCTCTGACGCGGCGCGGGTTGCGGTAACGGTTGAAACGATGCCACCCCCTGCGCGCGCCACCGCCTCATAGCTCGCGCCTTGCAAACGCATCTCAAACTCGCGGGCGCGGTGGCCGCCGTAGACGATATGGGTGTGGCAGTCGATAAAGGCAGGGGTCAGCAAACGCCCCTCAAGGTCTTGGCGCGGCCAATGGGCGTAATCGGATGGCAAATCGACCTGCGC
>CBDTUV010000221.1:0-5074 GCA_965363575.1 uncultured Pseudorhodobacter sp.
TTGGATCCCAGGCGACCTCGGCACCGGGTTCGCGCTCGCCTACGCCTGTGCCTCCTTCGGCGACAAAACCGCTGCCTGCTGAAAAAACCACGCCTGCGGCTGTGGCCCCGAAACAGACACCAAGCTCGCCCGATTTGGGGCAAACCCGCACGGCGTCCTCAGCCTCAAAATTCATGATGCCGGTGGACGGCAAGATTATCCGTCCCTTTACCAAAGGCAAAAGCGAGGGGATCGATATCAGCGCGCCAGCAGGCACGCCGGTGAAAGCGGCCGCAAATGGTGATGTGGTCGCCTTGACAAAAGATACCGATCAAGTGCCGATTTTGGTGGTCCGGCATGAGGGCAATATCTTGACAGTCTATGCCGGGATTGATGCGCCACGGGTGAAAAAGGGCGATAAGGTGAGCAAGGGGCAAACCATCGCAGTGGTCCAAAAAGCGCCGGCGTTCTTGCATTTTGAGGTGAGAAAAGGTGTTGAGGCGATTGATCCGTTGACTTTGATAAAGTGATGTTGATTTGGGAAGTTTGGTTTAGGGGCCACGCTTCGGGAACTGCGTTTCAGGGAAATTGAACCGCAGTGAATCGCGCGCGAACGAAACTTCAACCTTCTGATATTGCTTACTATTGTGTTTTTTCTTTACCAAATATTAATGCGGGCGGCGCAGAGGTTTTGGTCTGCGCCGCCGGCTACATTGCCGCAGCAAGGTTCTGAGTATTTGGGCAAAGATGAAATGAGGGGCTGTCTTGGGCTATTTGACCTGTACACCCTCACGCGCGGCAAGGTCTGTAAAAAACTGCCACGCGACCCGGCCCGAACGGGACCCGCGCGTGGCCTGCCATTCGATCGCTTGCGCCCGCAGGCTTTCGGCACCGATGCTAAGACCGTAGGCCTTACAATAGCCGTCGATCATGGCGAGGTATTCATCTTGCGTGCAAGGGTGAAAGCCGAGCCAGAGGCCAAAACGATCTGACAGCGACACCTTTTCCTCAACCGCCTCGGACGGGCTGATCGCGGTGGAGCGTTCATTTTCGATCATGTCGCGCGGCATCAGGTGCCGGCGGTTTGAGGTGGCGTAAAAGATCACGTTGTCGGGGCGGCCCTCGATCCCGCCGTCCAAAACCGCCTTGAGCGATTTGTAATGCGTGTCATCATGGCTAAAGCTGAGGTCATCGCAAAACAGGACAAAACGGCGGTTTGGGGCGGCACGAAGGTGGCGCAACAAGGCGGTCACCGAGGGCAAATCCTCGCGGCTAAGCTCTACCAGGATGAGCGGGTGTTTTGCTGTAATGTCGGCGTGTATCGCCTTGACAAGGCTTGATTTTCCCATACCGCGCGCGCCCCATAACAGGGCGTTGTTGGCAGGCAGGCCTTTGGCGAAATGCACGGTGTTTTCATGCAAAATGTCGCGGGCGCGGTTGATGCCGATCAGCAGGTCCAGATCAACGCGCGACACGTCAGGCACGGGGTCCAGACGGTCGGGTGCTGTGTGCCAGATAAAGGCGCTGGCCGCGTCAAAATCAGGGCTTGGCACAGGTGCCGGGTTCATACGCTCCAGCGCCTCGGCGATGCGTTGCAAGATGGCGTTATCCATTATTTAACGTCCTCGCCGCTATCATCCTCTTCGTAGTCGTCGATATCGACCCAAAGGCCTTGGGCGCGCAGATCGGCTTCTCGTTTCTGTTCAACCCGCTTTACAAGAAGGATTGAGATTTCATAAAGCCCGTAGACCACGACAAACAGGATGACTTGGGTAATGACATCCGGCGGGGTGACGATTGCGGCCAGCACAAGAATCGCCACAACCGCATATTTGCGCACGGACCCCAAACCACGGGCTGAGACAAGGCCTGCCTTGCCCATCAGCGTAAGCAAGACGGGCAGCTGGAAGCAGAGGCCGAAGGCGAGGATGAATTTAGTGGTCAGCGCAAGGTATTCTTCCATCGAACCTTGGAACAACACGCCGACGGTGCCGGTGCCAGTGCCGGTGCTTGCAGCATCGGTCGTGGGACCCATTTGCTGGAACCCCAGGAAAAAGTCGAACGCGAGTGGGAGAATGGCGTAGTAAGCGAAGGCCGCGCCGATGGTGAACATGACGGGCGAGGCGATCAGGAACGGGAGAAACGCGCCTTTTTCGTTTTTATAAAGGCCGGGGGCCACGAAGCGCCACATTTGAAAGGCGATGACCGGGAAAGACAGGATGAAGCCGCCGAAAAGCGAGATACGGATGGCGACGAAGAAACCTTCTTGCAGCTTGATCAGCACAAGGCTGCAATCTTGGTTGCGATCGGCAAGGGCCGCGCAGATTGGCTGTGTGAGGAAGGTGAAGATCGGGTTCCAGACGGTAAAGCACAGGATCATGCCAACAAGAAAGGCCAGAACCGAATAGATCAGGCGATTGCGCAATTCGGCAAGATGTTCGATCAGCGGGGCGGAGCTGTCCTCAAGGTCGTCGGCGCTCATACGTCACTCTTTTGCGTGCTGGGCTTTTTGGGCCTGGGTTTTTTAGGGCTGGCAGGTTTGGCGGCAGACTTGGCGGCGGGTTTTGGCGCGGCCTTGGTTGCTGGTTTGGTTGCGGCTTTGGCTGCTGATTTGGTTGCGGGCTTCGCGGTAGCTTTGGCTTTAGCGGCGGATTTTACCGCAGGCGTTGGCGCGGTCGCGTCGGATGCACGCGCAGTGCGTTTGGCAGCTTGTGCGTCGGCCAAGGCTTGGGTCGCGGCGCCTTTGGGGGGTGCGTCAGGCGTAGGGGTGGCTGGTTTAGCCGCGGCAGGATCTGGTTTTGCGGTGGTTGTTTTGGTCGACTTCATCGGATCCCAGTTTTCAAACTTGGAGGCCGCTGATTTTACCGCATCTAAACCCATTGATTTGGCCGACGTGGCCTTGCGCAGGTCGGATGCCACGTCTTTCACGCCCGACTCATTCGCAGCTGATTCCATGGCGCTGGAAAACTCACGCGCCATGCCTTTTGCCTTGGCGGTAAATCGGCCAAGGGTGCGAAACATTTCGGGCAGATCCTTGGGGCCGATCACGATCAGCGCCACGATCCCAATGACCATAAGTTCGGTCCAGCCGATATCAAACATGGGCGTATCCCTGCGCGGCCGTGATCAGACCTTGTCGTTTTTCTTTGGTGTCACATCAACCGCATCGTCGGCGGTCTTGTTTTCCAGCTCTTCCGCCTCTTCTTTCACGCCTTTTTTGAACGCGTTGATGCCTTTGCCAACCTCGCCCATCAGCGACGAAACCTTGCCCCGGCCAAACAGGACGAGGACGACAACGGCGATCAAAAGAATGCCGGGAATACCGATATTGTTAAGCATTTGCCTATTCTCCATTTGCAGGCAGCGGATGCGGCCCGGAACGTTACAGCCTTCGTTTAGGGCGGATGCGCGGCGGATCAAAGAGAAAAACGGCTTTACCCCGCGCGCTGCTGACAGTATTTTGTCAGTTGCCTAAAGCCCTCCGACGCAGATGGAACGTGCAAGATGAGCCGCGACCAACGCATTTTTGATCTGATCCAGCGCATGCGCGATGGGCGGCTGCACACGGCGCAAGCACTGGCGCGCGAGGTGGGCGTGTCGGTGCGCACGATCTGGCGGGATATGGCGATGATGGCGGCGACGGGGATTCCGGTCGAGGGGGAACGGGGCTTGGGCTATATTTTGCGCGCGCCGCTGATGTTGCCGCCCGTGATGCTGACGCAAGAGGAGTTGGAGGCGTTGATGGACGGCTTGGGGCGGGTGGGCGCGGAAAGTGGGGCGCGGGCGCGCGCGGCGCGGGCCTTGCGGTTCAAGGTGGCCACGCTGCTACCGCAAGCGGGCTTGGTGCCGGATCCGCAGGATTTGGGTTGATGTTATGGGGTTTAGGCCTTGAACACAAAGCAACGGTCGCGGCGGATCATCAGCCACAAGGGCGTGCCGAGTTTGGGTAAAAACACCCCCGGCACGGCGGCGGTGAGTTTGGAGCCGTCAAAATCCATGGTAAAATCGACAAGGCTTTCATGCCCCAAAAACCGGGCGCGCGACACGATACCCCGGGCTGGTGTGCCATCTTGCGAGGTTGGGTTTGGGCCGCGGCCGGCGCGGTCAAAGTCGATTTTCAGGTGCTGTGGGCGGATCACAATTTCGACCTGCCCCCCGTCGGTGTGACCCGGCGTCAAGAACGCACCAAAGGGGGTTTCGGTCAGCGCCCCGCGCGAGACGGATTTTATAACGTTGATATCGCTAAAGAATGCGGCGGCGGCGCGGTCTATCGGGGAATTGTAGACATGATAAGGAGAGCCGCGCTGCACGATCTGGCCGTCCCGCATCAGCGCGATTTCGTCGGCCATGCGCAGCGCCTCATCCGGTTCATGGGTCACGAGCAATACGGCCGCGCCTTCGTCTTTCAGCACCTCTAGCGTCGTGTCGCGGATGCCGTCGCGCAAGCGGTTGTCGAGGCCGGAAAAGGGTTCATCCATCAGCATTATGCGAGGACGCGGGGCCAAAGCGCGGGCAAGGGCCACGCGCTGCTGCTCGCCGCCCGACAGTTCATGCGGATGTTTGGCGCCAAAGCCTGCGAGGTTGACGCGTTCCAGCAATTCACCCACGCGGGCCGATTTGGTTGCAGAGTCGCCATGCAGGCCAAAGGCCACGTTTTTGGCCACGCTTAGATGCGGAAACAACGCGAAATCTTGAAACATCAGCCCCACGCCGCGCGCCTCGGGTGGAAGGCGCAGATGGTCGTCGCAGACGGTTTCGCCGTCCATGCGGATGGTGCCACTGTCCGGGTTTTCCACACCAGCAATCATGCGCAAGGTCGTGGATTTGCCGCAGCCCGATGGCCCAAGCAAGCAGGTCACCTGCCCTGCCGCGACGGTCAGCGACAGGTCGCTGACCACATCGCGCGAACCAAAGCGGCGGGTCAGGTTTGCGACCTCTAGTCTGGTGGCGGGCTTTGGACTGGGGGTGGGCGGCATGCGGGCGCGGGCCTTTACCTTATTAATTCAATCGGGAATGGGGTAGCAGGCCGCGCGCGCGGGGGCAAGCGTTTGGACAAGGCTAATGCGGTTTGCAGTCAATCTGCATCTGGCTGAAT
>CBDTUV010000222.1:0-5044 GCA_965363575.1 uncultured Pseudorhodobacter sp.
TGGGGTCCGGGGGCAGCGCCCCCGGCGCTTGCCCAAGATGCAGGCCTTGCAAGTTTTGCGCCCCAGCCGCAAACTGATCCAAACAACCATCGGAGGCCTGCCCATGTCCTTGCTTCACGCTGCAACCGCTGTGCGCGAAAACGCCTATGCGCCCTATTCCCGCTTCAAGGTCGGGGCGGCCCTGCGCAGCACATCGGGCAATGTCTATGTGGGGGTGAATGCCGAAAACGTGGCCTATCCCGAAGGCACCTGCGCCGAGGCGGGGGCGATTGCGGCGATGTGTGCGGGGGGGGATTACGCCATAGCCGAACTGGTGGTGATTTCGGATAGCCCTATGCCTGTCACCCCGTGCGGTGGCTGCCGCCAAAAAATCGCGGAATTTGCAGGGCCAGAGGTAACGGTGACGATGGTCAACCTTGAAGGGGTGACCAGTGTGGTGACTGTGGCCGACCTGCTGCCGGGGTCGTTCAGCGCGGCCCATATGGCCAATGTCGATGCCGGCTGACCATAACGCGCAATACGATGCCCGCAGCATCATTGCGGGGCTCCGCGCCGGGCTGCCGCCAAAACCGGGCGCGCTGGACTGGTTTGCGGCGGGGCTTGCCTCGGGTGACGTGTCGGATGCCCAAGCGGGGGCGTTTGCCATGGCGATTTGCCTGCAGGGTTTGGGGCAGGCGGGGCGCGTAGCCCTGACCCGCGCGATGCAGGCCAGCGGCGAACAGTTGGAATGGGACTTGCCCGGCCCGGTGCTGGACAAACATTCAACCGGTGGGATTGGCGATTGTGTGTCCTTGCTGCTCGCCCCGGCTTTGGCGGCCTGCGGGGCCTATGTTCCAATGATTTCGGGCCGGGGGTTGGGGCATACTGGCGGCACGTTGGATAAGCTGGAATCTATTCCCGGCCTGCGCACGTCCTTGACCAATGACCAGTTGCGCGATCAGCTTGGCCAAACGCGCTGCGCGATAGTCGCGGCCTCGCCGCAAATCGCGCCTGCGGATCGCCGACTTTATGCAATCCGCGATGTGACGGCGACGGTGGATAGTATTGATCTGATCACCGCCTCAATCTTGTCGAAAAAGCTGGCGGCGGGGTTGGAAGGGTTGGTGCTGGATGTCAAAGTCGGGTCTGGCGCGTTTATGAAGACCGAAGCCGACGCACGGGCCTTGGCGCAGGCGCTGGTGTCAACCGCGCAAGGGGCGGGCTGCATGACCACCGCGCTGATCACCGATATGTCGCAACCTTTGGCCGATGCGGCGGGCAATGCGCTAGAGGTGATTGCGGTGATGGAAACCCTGACCGGCACGGCGGTGAACGCGGCGTTGTGGGATTTGACGGCGGCGCTGGGCGGTGAGGCGCTGGCGCTGGGCGGATTGGTCGCGGATGCCGCAGATGGGGCCGCGCGGATTGAACAGGCGCTGGAAAGCGGCGTCGCGGTTGAATATTTTGGCCGGATGATTGCGGCGCAAGGCGGGCCTGCCGATTTTGTCGATCGTTGGCCGGACCGTTTGCCCGCAGCATCGGTGATGATGGATTTTGTCAGCCCGTTGGACGGCTTTGTCGGCGCGATTGATACCGAAGGTCTGGGGCATATTGTGGTGCAATTGGGCGGCGGACGGCTGCGCGAAGGGGATCGGATCAACCCATCAGTTGGGTTGTCGAACCTTGCGGGGATTGGGATGGCAGTAGAGCCGGGCCAACCGCTTGCGCGGGTTCATGCCGCCACCTTGGAGCAGGCCGAAGCCGCGTTGAAACAGCTTGCCGTCGCTTATAGTATCAGCGATGAGGCCCCGATTGAGCCGCCCCTTATTCACGGAAAAATCACATGACCGACAATCGCGCGTTTCTGATCGTTATGGATTCGGTGGGCTGCGGTGGCGCCCCCGATGCCGCTGATTTTGGTGACGCCGGGGCCAACACGCTGGACCACATCGCCGCTGAATGCGCAGCGGGCCGCGCCGATATCGGGCGCGAAGGGCCGCTGATGCTGCCGGTTCTGGGCAGTCTGGGGCTGGCCGAGGCAATGGATTTGGCGGCCGATATTACTGCGGACAAGGTATCGCTGGAACTGGGCACGCCCGTATCGGCGGCCCGCAGTACACCGATGGGGCGTTGGGGGGCTGCGACCGAGGTGTCACGCGGCAAGGATACGCCGTCGGGTCATTGGGAACTGGCCGGTGTTCCGGTACCGTGGGACTGGCATTATTTCCCCGATACCACCCCGGCTTTTCCCGATGATGTCGTGGCCGAGGTATGCCGCCTTGCGGGAACGGATGGCATCTTGGGCAATTGCCATGCCTCGGGTGTTCCGATCATCAACGCGCATTGCGAGGAACATCTGCGCACGGGCTGGCCGATTTGCTATACCTCTGCCGATTCAGTGTTTCAGATTGCAGCGCATGAGGAGGCTTTTGGCCTTGATCGCCTGCTGAAACTCTGCGCCGATCTGGCACCCTTTTTGCACGCCCGGCGTGTGGGCCGGGTGATTGCGCGCCCCTTTACCGGTACTTGCAATGATTTCAAACGCACCCCGAACCGGCGTGACTATGCGATAGACCCGCCCAGCCCGACGCTGCTGGATTGGGTGCAAGGCGCGGGCCGCGTGACCCATGCGGTTGGCAAGATCGGTGACATTTTTTCGCATCGTGGCATCAGCAAGCTGCACAAAGGTAAATCGGATGCTGATCTTTTCGAACAGCTTTTGGCGTTGCAAGACAAGGCCGAGCCCGGTTCCTTGACCTTTGCGAACTTTGTCGAATTCGACAGCCTGTATGGCCACCCGCGCGATGTGGCTGGCTATGCCCGTGCGCTGGAATGGTTTGATGCCCGTGCCGGTGCCTTTTTGGCCCGCATGCGCCCCGGCGATCTGGCGATTTTCACCGCCGATCACGGCAATGACCCGACTTGGCACGGCACCGAACACACGCGCGAACGGGTGCCGGTGCTGTGTGCAGGCGTAGGCGCGGGCAAGATTGGGATTTGTGCCTTTGTTGATGTCGCCGCATCGATAGCTGAGCATTTGGGCGTTGCAAACCAAGGGCCGGGAACCAGTTTTTTATGAGCTATCTGTCCCCTGCCAATCGCCCCAAGCTAGAGTTGCATTTGCATCTGGAGGGGGCTGCCCCGCCCGCATTCATTCGCGGGTTGGCGAAAGAAAAGCATCTGGATATCGCCGGGATTTTCGACGCGGATGGCAACTATAAATACACCGATTTCTGGGACTTTCTGCGCGTGTATGAGGCGGCAACCGCCGCTTTGAAAACCCCCCAAGATTATCATCGCTTGACCCTTGCGGTGCTGGAGGAAAGCGCCAAGTCAGGCGTGATCTATACCGAGGCCTTTATCAGCCCTGACTTTTGCGGTGGGCGCGAAGTGGGGGCGTGGCGCGAATATCTGCATGCGATCCGTGAGGCCGCGGATATTGCCGAGAAAACGATGGGCATCACCCTGCGCGGCATTGTTACCCCCATTCGCCATTTCGGCCCGGCAAAGGCGCGCGAAACCGCGCTATGTGCGGCAGAAACGGCGGGGGACTTTATTGTGGGCTTGGGCATTGGCGGCGATGAAAAATCGGGGCATCTGGCTGATTTCAAATGGTCCTTTGATTGCGCGCGTGAGGCAGGGTTGCGCCTGACCGCCCATGCGGGTGAATGGGGTGGGGCAGACAGCGTGCGATCCGCGATTGCGGATTTGGATGTGGAACGCATTGGCCACGGCGTGCGCGCGATTGAGGATTTGGCGCTGGTGGATGAGATTGCGGAAAAAGGGGTCGTGCTAGAGGTCTGCCCCGGTTCCAACGTGGCCCTTGGGCTTTACCCCAGCATTCGCAAACACCCGATTGCCGAGCTTTACCAGCGCGGCGTCAAAGTGACAGTGTCCACCGATGACCCGCCGTTTTTCCACACCACCATGCAAAAGGAATATCAGGATTTGCATGACGCCTTTGATTGGGATGATGCCTTTTTTGACCAAATGGCGCGCGGAGCGCTTGACGCGGCCTTTTGTGATGCCGATACCAAGACCCGACTGCACAAAACACTGGAGCAAGCCAATGCGTGACCATCTGACCGTCGTGTCCCACCCGTTGGTGCAGCACAAACTGTCCTTGATGCGGGATAAAACCGCGTCGACCGCCAGCTTTCGTCGGTTGCTGCGTGAGATCAGCCTGCTGCTGGCCTATGAGATTACGCGCGATCTGGACATGACCACGGTGCGGATTGATACGCCGTTGGAGCCGATGGATGCGCCGGTGCTGGAAGGCAAGAAACTGGCGCTGATTTCGATTTTGCGGGCGGGCAATGGTTTGCTGGACGGGATTTTGGAGTTGATCCCTGCGGCGCGGGTTGGGTTTATCGGGCTGTACCGTGACCCGGAAACGCTGAAACCTGTGCAGTATTATTGCAAAGTCCCCGATGCGCTGGAAAACCGGATGACGATTGTGGTGGATCCGATGCTTGCCACGGGCAATTCCTCGGTGGCCGCGATTGATCTTTTGAAAGCGCAAGGTGCGAAAAATATTCGGTTTTTGTGCTTGCTTGCTGCCCCAGAAGGTGTGGCCCGGATGAAAGAAGCCCACCCCGATGTACCCGTCATAACCGCCGCCCTTGATAGCCATTTGAACGACCACGGTTATATCGTTCCGGGACTAGGTGATGCGGGTGACCGGATGTTTGGTACAAAATAACGGGTTTTTGTTCTTTACTCGGAAACAATGATGACTCATTATCCCCTCACGCTACATGGGGGTAGTAATGTTGTTCAAAGTGCTTGCAGTCGCCGGATGGGCGGCTGTCGCTGTCGTATCCGCTGCATCGGCCCAATCGTTGGGCGGACCTGCCGAAAATCCGCCAGCCAGTTTTAAAGGCTCGCAATATGTCGATAGCCGTGGCTGCGTGTTTTTGCGTGCGGGCATTGGCGGACGGGTGAATTGGGTGCCGCGTGTGTCGCGCGACCGCAAGGCGCTGTGTGGCCAGTCGCCAGCCGCCGCTGCGCGTGACCTTGCGCGACAGGCCGCTACCGCGCCTTCAACCAATGCAAAAGCGCCAAT
>CBDTUV010000223.1:0-5036 GCA_965363575.1 uncultured Pseudorhodobacter sp.
GGCGCATTCGTTAGTGGAAGCGCTTGATCTCACCCGATTTCAGGCGGGACAGGTAGCTGTTCAGCTCACGCTTGACGATGGGCATCAAGCAGTAGAGGGCGGTGATGTTCACCACGGCCATCGCAAAGATCGCGGCGTCCGAGAAGTCGATGACCGGGCCAAGGTTGGCCGAAGCACCGATAACGATGAACACACAGAACATGATCTTGAACGACAGTTCCTGATTGCGACCTTCGCCAAACATATAGGTCCATGCCTTGAGGCCGTAGTAGGACCAAGACAGCATGGTGGAGAAGGCGAACAAAAGAACGGCCACGACCAACACATAAGGGAACCAAGAGAAGGTCGAGGCAAAGGCTGCCGAGGTCAGGCCAACGCCCGAGGAGCCGTCAAGCGTGACGATCCGGCCGGCTTCGTTCAGGATGTAGTCGCCGGTTGCGGGGTCGATGGTCAACTGACCCGTGATGATGATGACCAGTGCGGTCATGGTACAGATCACAACCGTGTCGATGAAAGGTTCCAACAGCGACACGAAACCTTCGGTGATGGGTTCCTTGGTGCGCACCGCCGAGTGGGCGATTGCGGCGGAACCAACGCCTGCCTCGTTCGAGAAGGCTGCACGCTTGAAGCCTTGGATCAAGGCACCGACAACACCGCCTGCAACGCCAGCACCGGTAAAGGCACCGTCGATGATTTGGCCAAAAGCGGGGCCAATGTGCTGATAGTTCAACAGCAAGATGATCAATGCCGTGCCGACATAAAGGATGCCCATGAAAGGGACCACCTTTTCCGTGACTTGCGCGATGGATTTCAGGCCGCCCACGATGACCGCAAACACGATGACCGCAAAGACCACACCCGTGATCCAACCCGGATATTCGCCAAAGACGCCTGCAAGTTGTTCATGCGCTTGGTTCGCCTGAAACATATTGCCGCCGCCCAATGCGCCAAGCACGCAGAAGATAGAGAACAAAACCGCAAGGAATTTGCCACCCGGCAAGCCGCGTTCGGCAAAGCCCTTGGTCATGTAGTACATCGGGCCGCCCGAGACGGTGCCGTTTGCAAATTCATTGCGGTATTTCACGCCCAAGGTACATTCGGTGAATTTCGACGCCATGCCCAACAGGCCTGCGAGGATCATCCAGAATGTAGCCCCGGCGCCGCCGATGCCGACAGCAACAGCCACGCCTGCGATATTGCCAAGGCCCACGGTGCCCGAAAGGGCGGTGGCAAGCGCTTGGAAGTGGGACACTTCGCCTGCGTCATTCGGGTCGGAGTATTTGCCCGAAACGATTTGCAGCGAGTGGCGGATAACGCGGAACTGGATAAAGCCGAAATACACGGTGAACAGGCTGGCGGCGATGACAAGCCACGCCACGATCCACGGGAAAGAGGTGCCGGGGATTGGGGCAAAGATGAAGTTTACAAACCAGCCGGTTGAGCTGGCGAACATGGCGTTGACGGTTTCGTCAATTGATTGGGCCTGAGCGCTGGATGCAGCACCCACGGCCGCCAGCGTGGCTGCCACGCGGGGTATGATGGTCATTCTACTCTCCCTCATTGTTTTTACGGAACGATGGTGCAAGGCACGGGTGACACTTGGGCCAAGGTGCCTGCGACCGAGCCGAACATCCGGCTCATCACGCCGGAATTGCCGGTCCGCCCCGAGATGATTTCGATCGCGTTTGACGTGGTCGCGATATCGACCAGCGTGTCGATCACGTGGCCATATTTGACGGCCGCGTCGATTTTGACGCCCTTGTCTTTGTATTTGGCGATGACCGGCGCGATGATGGCCGCATCGGCCCGGGCCAGCTCTTCCTTCCGGCGGCCGTGACGCTCTTCGATCTCTTCTGGGGTCAAAAAGCTGTAGGGCGACCATTCCAGAACATGAACCACCAGCAGCGACGCCCCATTTTGTTTGGCCCTGGCATGGGCAAAATCAAGCGCGCGGTTAGACGCGTCCGAGCCATCATAGGCCACGACGATTGTGTCAGGCATTTTTCTCTCCCTCTTGGTCTGGCCATTTTGGCCGGTTTTGCGGGGGCAAGGCTGTTGTGCCCCTGCGGGTTCATGATGCGCGACAATGGGTCGCAGGTGGTCCCATATACGCACAGTTTTGCGAAGATTATTGGTAAATATTGCGAAACTATTCAATTTTCGCGAAGAAATCTTCTGTTCGTGCGACTTGTGTGCAAGTTTTCACCAATGAGTGGTGGGGTTGGGGTAAGTCCTTTACTTTGGCACAGGGGCCATAGGGTTTGGCAAGATCTAAACTGGCGGATTATCGCCGATGGGCCTGCTTGCGGCATATTGCGCCCAATCAGGCCGGAACGGTGACTGATTGTATGGCATTATTCGGTCAATATACCTTCATTTTCACCAGTTTAAGGGCGTATCGGCTGAAATCGGGACGTATGGACCTATCTGGCCCCGCAAACCGCCAAGGGTTGCCGCTGCGATGCGGCCCCCCTTGGCATCCGGGCAGGCCGCGCGTATAGGCTTTGGCCGGACACGGATGGAGCCCCGGCATGCAAGGCAGCGCGAACCTCAACCTGATGAAGAAGGCAGCCCGCAAAGTTGGGCGGGCTTTGGTCAAGGATTTCCGCGAGGTGGAGAACCTTCAGGTATCGTCCAAAGGCCCCGGTGACTTTGTGACGCGCGCCGACCGCGAGGCGGAAAAGGTGCTGCGCGAGGAATTGCTGGGCGGGCGTCCGACCTATGGTTTCCTCGGCGAAGAAAGTGCCGAGACCGAAGGCGCGGACCCGACGCGGCGCTGGATTGTCGACCCATTGGATGGGACCACGAACTTTTTGCACGGTATGCCGCATTGGGCCGTTTCAATCGGCCTAGAGCATAAGGGCGAGATTATCGCCGGCGTGATTTTTGACGCGGCCAAGGATGAGATGTTTTGGGCCGAAAAGGGCGCGGGCGCCTGGATGAACGAAAGCCGTTTGCGGGTATCGGGGCGGCGCACAATGATTGAGAGCGTTTTTGCCACCGCCGTTCCGTTTGGCGGCAAGGGCACGTTGCCTGCGACCTTGCAAGACTTGGCGCGCGTGGCCCCTGTGACGGCGGGTGTGCGCAGCTGGGGATCTGCCGCGCTGAACATGGCCTATGTGGCGGCGGGCCGGTTTGACGGCTATTGGGCGCGCGATGTGCAGCCTTGGGATATTGCGGCAGGCATCGTTTTGGTGCGTGAGGCGGGCGGCATGGTTTCGGCCATCCGTGAAGGCGATGAACCTTTGGAAAAAGGCTCTATTGTCTGTGCGAATGCGCCGTTGTTTGAAGGGTTTCGCAAGGTTATCCGCGGGGAATGAGCTTGGTGCCGTTGGCCTTGCGGGGCTGCTGGTTTTAGGTATTTTTGCCAAGATGAAATCCGAGCGTAGTGCTTTGAGCTGGAGGGCAGATGGACAGGTTTCATTGGCATCCTGAAGCGCGAATGTTCGGGGCTGAATTGGAATTAGGGGGCGTAGCTGGGCTGCGCCCTTTTGACGTTTTGGGGGTTTGTGCAGAGAGGCCTGTTGAGGCGGCCTTATCCGCAGCCTTTGGGGCGGTGCCGTTTCGGATTGGGGCGCTTGCGGCCCCTGCCCCGGCGTTTGGGTTTGAAACTTTGACCTCGGGCAGCACGGGTGCGCCGCGCCGGATTGCACGGCATGTCGTGTCTTGGCAGCGCAGTTTTGCGGTGAATGCCGGGCTGTTTGGCATTGGGCCGGGGGTTGGTGTGGCCGTTTTGGGGCGGCTGGTGCAGTCTTTGTCGCTTTATGGCGCGGTTGAGGGGGTGAGCCTTGGGGCCGATGTTCACGTTCTGGACGGGATGCGACCGGACCGGCAGCGCGCGGCCTTAGTGGCGCGCAAGGTTGCGGTTTTATGGGCGTCGCCGCCGCAATTGCAGTTGCTGTTGGAGGCGGGTGGGGCAGCGCTGCCAGACATGCGCTTTGTGTTGATCGGTGGCGCCAAGCTGGACGAAGGCTTGCGGGCTGGCTTGGCGCAGGCTTGCCCCAATGCGGTGCTGCGCGAGTTTTACGGGGCTGCCGAGGCAAGTTTTATCAGCCTTGCGGATGATACCACGCCTGCGCATGCCGTGGGGCGGGCCTATCCGGGGGTGGAAATTGGGATTGGTGGGCCGGGCGGGACTGCCGCCGAAGGCCGGGTTTGGGTGCGCAGCCCCTATCTGTTTGCAGGTTACGCCGGCGCGGATGCAGGCATCGCGGAATGGCACGATGGCTGGTTGGGCTTGGGCGAAATTGGCCGGATGGAAGGCGGGCAGTTGGTGTTATTGGGCCGGATCGACCGGATGGTGACAGTGGCCGGGCAAAACGCCTATCCTGAAGCGATGGAGTTGTTTTTGCTATCCTTGCCCGGCGTTGCCCGTGCCGCTGTGGTGCCGCGCCCGGACGGGTTGCGCGGGCATGTGTTGGAGGCGGTGCTGATGGGCAATGGCGATAAGCGCCAGGTTTTGGCCGCATTGCGCGCGGCGTTTGGGCCGCTGATTGCGCCAAAGCGGGTGGAATGGCGAGAAAACTGGCCGGTTTTGCCATCGGGCAAGCCGGATTTGGTCGCCTTGGCGCGGGGGAGCCGATGAGCGGGGCGTTTGTGATTGCAGCGAGGCGCAGTGCCGTGATGCCTGTGGGCGGCGCCTTTGCCGGGTTGGAGGTACATGCGCTTGCGGCGCCGGTGATGCGCGCCTGTCTGGCCGATGCGGGGATTGCGGTGGCACAGGTGGATGAGGTGATCTTGTCCAACGCTTTGGGGGCTGGCGGTAACCCGGCGCGGGTGGCGGCCTTGGCGGCAGGGTTGCCGGACCGCGTGGCGGGGCTGAGCATTGACCGGCAGTGCGCGGGCGGGCTGGACGCAGTGATCTTGGCCCGCGCACTGGTGGAAAGCGGGGCGGCTGATGTGGTGTTGGCGGGGGGCGCGGAAAGCTACTCTCGCAGGCCGTTGCGGTTGCGGACCGATCCTGTGGGGGGCGCTGCTGTGGCCTATGATGCGCCGCCGTTTACGCCGTGGGATGCGGGCGGTTGGGGGCAAGAGCG
>CBDTUV010000224.1:0-5035 GCA_965363575.1 uncultured Pseudorhodobacter sp.
TTTGTGCAATGGGCACGGCGGTATGATGCGATGGCGGCACTGGGTGCGTTGCGATGATTGAGGCGTTGATTGCAGGATATTTGGTCGCCATCAGCCTGATCGCGGCGATTGGGGCGCAAAACGCCTTTGTGCTGCGCCAAGGTCTTCGGCGTGAGCATGTGGGCTGGGTGGTGTTCATTTGTGCGGCATCGGATGCAGCACTGATTGCGATTGGGGTTGCAGGCTTTGGCGCTGTGTCCAAAAGCGTGCCGTGGCTGGGCGATGCGATGCTGTGGGCGGGGGTTGCGTTCTTGCTGGTGTATGGCGCGCTGCGGTTTTGGGCGGCGTGGCAAGGCGGGGAGGCCTTGGTGCCTGCGTCCAATGCCCCGGTGGCGCTGCGGCGGGTGATTGTGACGCTGCTGGTGCTGACCTTTGCCAACCCGCATGTGTATTTGGACACGCTTGTCCTGATCGGGGCGATTTCGGCGCAATACGCGCCCTATGGGCTGCTCTTTGGCATCGGGGCTGCGGCGGGGTCTGCCAGCTTTTTTGTGGCCCTTGGATATGGCGCGCGCCTTTTGGCGCCGGTGATGGCGCGGCCCGGGTCTTGGGTGGTTCTAGAGGTGGTTGTGGGTGCCACGATGTGGGCGATTGCGGCAGCGCTGGCCTTTGGGTGATAACGCGGTGCTTGCACAGTCCCTACGCTTGGGGCTTTGTGGCAGAATGAACGAATCTTCTTCTAACCCAGTGATTGGTATTGCGTGGATGCTGGCCTCGGGGCTGTCATTTGTCGTGGTGACGGGGATTGTGCGCTATTTGGGGACGGACCTGCCTGTCGCGCAATCGGCGTTTTTGCGCTTTGGCTGGGGGGTGGTGTTTTTGGCGCCGGCGCTGGTGACGCTGTGGCGCGTGGGGATGCCGCAAGGCCTTGGCCGCGCGATTGTGCTGCGGGGTGCTGTGCATACGCTGGCCGTCGTGCTGTGGTTTTACGCGATGGCCCGTATTCCCGTGGCCGAGGTGACGGCGATTGGCTATCTGAACCCGGTTTGCGTGACGTTGGGTGCGGCGCTGTTCTTTGGCGAAAAGCTGGCGGCGCGGCGGTTGATTGCGATTGCGGTGGCCTTGCTGGGTGCGTTGATCGTGCTGCGACCGGGGCTGCGCGAGATTGAGCCGGGGCATTGGGCGCAGCTTGGGGCTGCGGTGTCCTTTGCCGGGTCATATCTGTTTGCCAAAAGCCTGAGCGGCAAGATGCCCGCCGGTGCGGTTGTGGGGATTTTGTCAGTGACGGTGACGCTGGGGCTGTTGCCCTTTGCAATTTGGTTTTGGGTGCCGATTTCGATGGCGCAAGTGGGCTGGCTGGCTGTGGTGGCGTTGGCCGCAACGGCAGGGCATTATTGCATGACGCGGGCCTTTGCTGTGGCACCGTTATCGGTGACGCAGCCGGTGACGTTTTTGCAATTGGTTTGGGCCGCGAGCTTGGGCTATTTCGCCTTTGGCGAGGCGGTGGACCCGTTTGTGTTGCTGGGCGGCGCTGTGATTATTGGTGCTGTCAGTTATATCACATGGCGCGAGGCACAGTTGAACCGCCGCGCGGTCACGCCGGGTATTGGCGCGGCCAAGATTTGAAGACCACAGGAATAGCAGGGATAGCATGCGGGTATTGATCACAGGCACAGCTGGTTTCATCGGCTTTCACCTTGCGCAATTGTTGCTGCGCGAAGGCATGGTAGTGCACGGGTTTGATGGCATGACCGACTATTATGATGTCAGGTTAAAACAGCGCCGACATCAGATATTGCTGCAAAACCCTGGGTTCACCGCCACCGAAGGAATGCTGGAGGATCAGCCGCTGTTTGACCAAGTGGCGAATGAGTTTGCGCCTGATATGATCGTCCATCTCGCGGCCCAAGCGGGGGTGCGCTATAGTATTGAGAACCCGCGCGCCTATCTGGACAGCAATGTCATAGGGTCGTTCAACGTGATGGAGGCGGCGCGGCGGCTGGGGGTGCAGCATTTGCTGATGGCGTCCACATCCTCGGTTTACGGCGCGAACGACAAGGTGCCTTATGCCGAGTCTGACAAGGTCGATCTACAAATGTCGTTCTATGCGGCGACCAAAAAGGCTAATGAAAACATGGCGCATACCTATGCGCATATTCACGGGCTGCCGATCACGATGTTCCGGTTCTTTACCGTCTATGGCCCATGGGGGCGGCCCGACATGGCGTTGTACAGGTTTGTCGATGCCACGTTGGATGGCCACGCGATTGATGTTTACAACCATGGCGAGATGTACCGCGATTTCACTTATGTGACCGATTTGGTGCGCGGCATCCGTTTGCTGATGGATGCCATCCCACAACGCCCCGAGGATGGTATTGTGCCAGAAGGTGACAGCTTGTCACCCGTGGCCCCGTGGCGGGTGGTCAATATCGGCAATTCGACCAGCGTCAAGCTAACGGATTTCATTGACGCGATAGAGGCCGCCTTGGGTATGAAAACCACGCGCAACCTGATGCCAGCGCAGCCGGGTGATGTGCTACGCACTTGGGCAGATGCAAGCCTTTTGAAGCGCCTGACCGGGTATCGGCCCGAAACCGATGTGCAGACCGGTATTCAGAAATTCGTGGATTGGTATCGTGACTATTCCGGGAAATAGCTGCTGGCGCGGGCGCGACTTGCTGTGACTTGTTTTCGCTCAATAAAGTCACACGCGCGATTTTTTCGCAGGCTCTGCAACCAGAGCGGTTTCGCGCCCCTATGGTCGCGCCTATTAATGGCTCCGAATCACCGCAAGCCTTTGCCGAGTTAGGAGCCGCCATGCGCCTTGGGTTTATCTGCGCGATAGCGATCATGGGGATGACGCTACAAGCCTGTGGTTTGCCGCGCGGGGCAGCACTATCGTCCGAAATTCTGCGCGAGAAAGACTCCAAAGCGCCGACATTCTCGGTCATCGCAGTTAGCCGGAGCAACATGGACCAATTGGCGAAATGGCCCCGCACGGGTGGTGGTGGCGGCTATGGCTGGATTGGTGCCAAGGGGGGGCCTGCCAGCCCGGTGATCCGGTCGGGCGACAAGATCAATTTGGTGATTTGGGATAGTCAGGAAAACTCGCTTTTGACAGCGAGGGACCAGAAAACAGTGTCTATGGCACCGATTCAAGTGTCAGCCACGGGGGCAATTTTTGTGCCTTATCTGGGTGAGGTTGTGATCAATGGCCTGACCCCGGATGCGGCCCGCGCGGAAATTCAAAAGGCGCTGGAACCGATTGCCGCCTCGGCGCAGGTGCAGTTGTCGGTGGAACCGGGCGTGCGCAATGCGGTGGACCTTGTCAGCGGTGTGGGCAGCCCTGGAACCTATCCTTTGCCTGACCGCAACTATTCAATCCTCAGTTTGCTAGCCCAAGGCGGGGGCATCGCGCCCAGCCTGAAGAATCCGCTGGTGCGTTTGATCCGCGATGGCAAAACCTATGAAATCCGCGCGGACCGCTTGCTGTCTGAGGCGAATAAAAACACCACGTTGCGCGGCGGCGATAAGGTGATTGTGCGTGACGATGATCGCTATTTCACCGCCCTTGGCGCTACCGGCCGCGAAAGCCTAGTGACGTTTGAACAAGACCACATCACAGCGCTTGAGGCGATGTCGCTGGTGGGGGGCATCAATGACACCCGCGCCGACCCCAAGGGTGTGCTGATCTTGCGGGAGTATCCGGCACGGGCGCTGCGGGCGGATGGGATAAAGGGGCCAGCGATGAAGCAGGTCGTGTTCACCTTTGATCTGACCACCGCTGACGGCCTGTTTGCCGCCCGCAACTTTGCCGTGAACCCCGGCGATTCTGTGCTGGCAACCGAATCTCCGCTGGCGGCGGCCAATACGGTCTTTGGCGTGGCGCGGTCGGTGATTGGTCTGAACAACGCGTTATAAACGACTGGCGTTTGCTGCGGGCATTTGGCAGGCTTGGTGCCTAGGGCATCGGGGGGCGTTGGAATGATTGTTCGCAGTTTGGATGGGGTTATTGGGTCGGCGCATGACGTGACCGGGCCGGGCTGGAACAGCCGCCGCTTGCTGACCGCCCCCGATGGCATGGGCTATACCATGACCGACACCGTGATTTTCGCCGGGGCCGAGATGACGCTGGAATATAAATCGCACCTTGAGGCTTGCTATTGCATTTCGGGAAGGGGTGAGATTGAGGATCTGGCGACGGGTGTGGTGCATCCGATCACGCCGGGGGTGATCTATGCGCTGAACGCCCATGACCGCCACACCTTGCGCGCCTTTGATGAAATGCGGCTGGTTTGTACGTTCACGCCCGCGCTGACCGGGGAGGAAGTGCATGGAAAAGGCTATTGAGGCCGGTTTGGCAGGTGGGCCGCAGGGGGAATTGACGCTGCGCACGCTGGCAATGCCGCGCGATGTGAACACCAACGGCGATATCTTTGGCGGTTGGGTGCTGAGCCAGATGGACATCGCGGCGGGCATCCTTGCGGGCGAACGCTCTATGGGGCGCGCGACGACCGTGGCGCTGGATGCGATGAAGTTTATCCGGCCGGTGCGGGTGGGCGATGTGCTGTGCATCTATGGCCGCGTGGTGCGGGTTGGCCGCACGTCGATGGGAATAGAGATTGAGGCTTGGGTTCGGCGGGGCCGCATTGGCGACCGCGAAAAGGTGACCGAGGCGGTGTTTACCTTTGTGGCGATTGACGATGCGGGGCGGCCAAGGGAGGTGGGGTAGGCGGCAAATGCCGCCTTTGAGTGCCGATCAAAAGAACCCGAAGACGTAGAGCAGGATAATCACGAAAATCGGGACCCCCATAAGCCAAGCGATAATACCTTTCATGATCTTCTCCATTTGCTGTTGCTGAGGAGAGAACATGCGTGGGGGTGGTTTGGTTCCGTGTGGGGGAGCGCCTGCCTTTGTTCCCACGCGCCTGCTTTGACTTGGCGGTGTGCAGAAGTGCATCGGGAGGGGCCGAGACATAAAGCGCCTAAACCGATTTTCAAAACGGCATCCCAAGGTCGGGTGCGGCCCTATGAAACGCAAAAAATTGAAGTG
>CBDTUV010000225.1:0-5005 GCA_965363575.1 uncultured Pseudorhodobacter sp.
CGATCGACGCTTCCTCCGCCGCCGGGATCACCCAAGCGGCCACCAAAGACCCGGAATGATGCAGCTTTTCACCCACCGCACCCTGCGCCACCACCAGGCCGGTAAACGCCAAACCCGCCATAATCAGCTCTCGCATCTCGGCATCATGTTCCCCGATCCCGCCGGTAAACGCCAGTGCATCAATCCCACCCATTGCCGCAATCATACTGCCCGCATGGCGCACCGCCCAATAGGCGAAATGGTCCCGCGCAAACCGCGCCTCTGGCGTCCCCGCTTGCGCCAGTCCCCGCATATCCGACGCGCCCGCAAGCCCCCGCAACCCGCTTTCATGGTTCAAAATCCGCCCCGCTTCGGCAATCCCATATACCTCGGCCAAGCGCAGCACGGCATTGCCATCAATCCCCCCGCTGCGCGTCCCCATCGTCAAACCTTCCAGCGGCGAATAGCCCATGGTCGTGGCCACCGACCGCCCGTCCAAAATCGCACACAGCGACGCGCCATTGCCCAAATGCAGCGCCAACAACCGCCGCGGCAACGCACCTTTGGCCGCCACCGCCTCCACCAAACCGGCATAGGAAATCCCGTGAAAACCGTAGCGCCGTATCCCCAGCGCCTCCACCGCATCCGGCACCGCATAGCGCGCGGCAACCTCTGGCTGGCCCGCATGAAACGCCGTATCAAAACTCGCAAACTGCGGCAGGTCAGGGGCCAATGCGGCCAACGCCCGAATGGCCGCCAAATTGGCCGGGTTGTGCAAAGGCGCCAGCGGCACACAGGCCTCAATCCCCGCAATCACCGCATCGGTAATCCGGCACGGCGCCACAAAATCCACACCCCCATGCACCACCCGATGCGCCGCCGCCGCAAAGCTGTCCAACCCATGCCCGGCCTCGTCCAACGCCGCCAAACAGGCCGCCACCGCCGCGTGGTGATCAGGCAAATCCGCAGCCGTTGTAACGCCGGCAAAACTAAACCGCGCTGCGCCCCCAACCTCACTCACAGCCCCCGCCGCGACCTCTACCCCATCCGCAAACACCGCAAACTTGACCGAAGACGACCCCGCATTGACCACCAAAATCTTGCGCACACCCGTCCCCTTCACAGCACTGCCTTCACCAATCCCAGAATTGCCAGAACCGCCAGCAACGCAATGGCAAAGCGCCGAAATTCCTGCGGCTCGGCGCTCAGAAACTGCCGCCCCCCCAGCCAAATCCCCAGCACCATCAAGGGCGCACCCACCACCACGACAATTGCGGTATCAAGACTAACCAACCCATGCCACCACAGAAAGGGAAAGGTGAACAGATCCAGCCCCGCGAAATAGGCGATCAAGGTGGCGCGAAACACCCGCGCCCGCACCCCTTGGGCGGTGAAATACGTGGCCACCGGCAACCCGCCCATGCCCACGGCATTGGCCAGCCCCGCAAAAATTCCAACGCTGGTATGCTCCACACCGCCTTGCGCGCGCGTGATTTGCCAGCCCCGCAGCAACACAGCACACATCGCCAAAACATACACCGCAATCACCGCGCGGGTCGCATCCACCGGCACTTGCGTGATCAGCCACAGCCCGACCGGCACGCCGACCAGCATCCCCAACCACAGCCAGCGCACCCGCGCCCAATCGACATCGCGGCCCACCCCGCGCCATTGCTGAAACGTCATCAGAAATTCACAAAAAATCACCACAGGCACAAGGTTCAGCGGGTTGGTCACAAGGCTTGCCCCCGTGACCACCAGCGCCGAAAACCCGAAACCCGAATAGCCCCGCACAAACGCCGCCCCAAACAAGACCACCGCCAAAAAGGCGGCGGTCAAGGGCGTAAGGTCAAAGGGCAGCGTCACCCAGCCAGCGGCTGGCGCCGCATATCATCGGGTGAAATCCCGGCCACGGCGACAGGTGCTTTCATCGCATCGCGGCGGAAGGGCTCACCCAATTCTTGGTTGATCATTACCTCGATAAACGTGGTTTTGCCTGCCTTTTGGTCGGCAATCGCTTTGTGCAGCGTGGCGGTCAACTCCTCCATGCTGCGCACAACAACGCCGCCCAAACCGCAGGCCTTGGCGATGCCCGCATAAGATACTTTTTCATCCAGTTCAGTGCCGACGAAATTGTCCGAATACCACAAGGTCGTGTTACGCTTTTCGGCACCCCACTGATAGTTGCGGAAAATCACCATCGTAATCGCGGGCCATTCATCGCGGCCAATCGCGGTCATGTCATTCATCGAAATGCCAAAAGCACCGTCGCCGGCAAAGCCCACAACTGGCACATCAGGCCGCCCGATTTTCGCGCCCATGATCGACGGAAACCCGTATCCGCACGGCCCAAACAAACCCGGCGCAAGATATTTGCGCCCTTCCTCAAAGGTCGGATAGGCATTACCAATCGCGCAGTTGTTGCCAATGTCAGACGACACAATCGCCTCCTTGGGCAACGCCGATTGGATCGCCCGCCACGCCATGCGGGGGCTTAACCAATCGGGTTTGGCATCACGCGCCCGCTGGTTCCAAGTGGTGCCAACGTCATCCTCTTCGTGGTCCATGCTGGAAAGCTGCTGCATCCATGCCGATTTGGTCTGCGCAATGATGGCCTTGCGCCCCGCGCGGTCATGGTCGCCCGCCCCCGCCGCCAGTTTTTCCAAAATCGCCGTTGCCACCTTTTTGGCATCACCGACAATCCCCACCGTCACAGGTTTGGTCAGGCCAATACGGTCAGGGTTCAGATCCACCTGAATGATCGCGGCGTTCTTCGGCCAGTAGTCAATCCCATACCCCGGCAGCGTCGAAAACGGGTTCAACCGCGTGCCAAGGCACAAAACGACATCGGCCTTGGAAATCAACTCCATCCCCGCCTTGGACCCGTTATAGCCCAGCGGCCCCGCAAACAAAGGGTGGCTGCCCGGAAACGCATCATTATGCTGATAGCCACAGCACACCGGCGCATCCAACCGCTCCGCCAGCGCCATGGACGCCGGAATTGCCCCCGCCAAGACAACGCCAGCCCCATTCAAAATGACCGGAAACTTGGCTTTTGACAGCAAGTCCGCCGCCCGCGCGATCGCATCCTCACCGCCCGCAGGCCGTTCAAATTCAACGATCTTGGGCAGCTCGATATCAATCACCTGCGTCCAGAAATCGCGCGGGATGTTGATCTGGGCCGGTGCACTCGCCCGCTTGGCCTTAAGGATCACGCGGTTCAAAACCTCGGCAATCCGGGTCGGGTCGCGCACTTCTTCTTGATAGGCAACCATATCCTTGAACAGCGCCATCTGCTCAACTTCCTGAAAACCGCCCATCCCGATGGTCTTATTCGCCGCCTGCGGAGTCACCAACAAAAGCGGCGTATGGTTCCAATACGCCGTCTTTACAGGCGTCACAAAATTGGTAATGCCGGGGCCGTTCTGCGCGACCATCATGCTCATCTTGCCAGTCGCGCGGGCATAGCCATCGGCCATCATCCCCGCCGTATACTCATGCGCGCAGTCCCAAAAATTGATCCCTGCCACTGGAAACAAATCTGAAATCGGCATCATCGCCGATCCGATAATCCCAAAAGCATCCTCAATCCCGTGCATTTGCAGAACTTTGACAAAGGCTTCTTCGGTGGTCATCTTCATGGCGCAAACTCCGCGAATGGGGGCGGCACGGGGCCGCGTTGGCGCCAGATTACCCCGTCACCCAAACCCCCTAGTAGGGCCAGTTTTACCACCTACTTAGGTCCAGCCTTGGCAATCGCTGCGGCAATCAAACCCACCCCTTCACCAATCCGCCCCACCGGTATGGTGGAATAGGCCAAACGGTAATAATTCCGCGGCGCGCGGGCCGGGTCAAAGAACACGCGGCCCGGTTCAATCAACACCCCCTGCCCGTGCAAATCCCGCGCCAATACTTCCGTATCCACCCCCTCAGGCGCCTCCATCCAAAAACTCGACCCGCCAACCCCGCTTTGCCCCGCCACCTGCAACCCGGTCGCCTCAATCGCCTCGGCCATCGCCAAACGGCGGCGCTTGAACGCCTGCTTCATCCGGTTCACCAGCGCATCATAATGCCCCAAACTCAGAAAATACGCCGCCGTCCGCTGAATATGCCCGGGCGGGTGGCGCAAGGTCAGCGCCCGCAACGCCCGCGCCTCACGGATAAACCCCTCCGGCGCCACGATATATCCCAACCTTAACCCCGGAAAAATCGACTTGGAAAACGACCCCACATAGATAACCCGCCCTTCCGGGTCCATCGATTTCAGCGCCGGTGACACGGCCTTCAGAAACGACATCTCAAACTCGTAATCATCCTCGACAATCACGAAATCCCGCGCCGATGCCGCCTCAAGCAGCGCCCGTCTGCGCGCCATCGGCATGGTCGCATTGGTCGGGCAATGGTGGCTGGCGGTGGTAAACACCACCCGCGCGCCAATCGGCAACGCCTCGGGCGGCAGGCCATCGGCATCCACATCGACCCAATCGACCACCGCACCCGTCTGCTGCAAAATCCCGCGCAAACTGGGATAGCCGGGGTTTTCCAGCACCGCCCGCACCCCCGGCCCGGTCAAAACCTGCCCCGCCAACCACAGCGCATTCTGCGCGCCCATGGTCAACAAAACCTCGCCCGCATGCGCCTCAATCCCGCGGCGCGGCAAAATATTGCGCAAAATATACTCAATCAACAACGGATCATCGCGGTCATAATAATCCGAGGTCAGCGCCTCAAAATCCCGCTTGCCCAGCGCGCGCAACGCACATTGCCGCCAGTTTTGATGGTCAAACAAACTGGCATCCGCCTGCCCATAAATGAACGGATAGCGAAAGCTGGCCCAATTCGCCGGCCGCTGCAAATGCTCGGCCACCGAAAACCGCGCCCCCGTCAACACCGCATAATCCACCTGATCGGCAGGCAACCGTGGCCCCACCTCAAACTCGGGCTGCAACGGCGCGCTTTCGGAAACATAATACCCCGACCGCCCGCGCGAGGTCAGATAATCCGACGCCACCAAATCGGTATAGGC
>CBDTUV010000226.1:0-5002 GCA_965363575.1 uncultured Pseudorhodobacter sp.
CCCTGCTTTTTATGGATCTTCGCCGGCGCCCCCTTGATCGAACGCTTGGAACACGCCCCCCGCCTGTCCCATGCCCTCGCCGCCATCACCGCCGCCGTGGTCGGCGTCATCGCCAACCTGTCGCTTTGGTTCGCCCTGCATGTGCTGTTTGGCCACCTGTCGACATGGATCATCGGCCCTGCCCGCCTGATCGCGCCAAACTTCAGCAGCCTCGACCCCCTCGCAGCATCCCTCGCCCTTCTGGCCACCGCTCTTATCTTTGCCCGCCACTGGGGGCTCACCGCGACCCTTGCGCTTTGTGCGGTCTTGGGCGCGCTACCCACCCTGTTTTAACCACCCACAGATTCCCCCCGCACGCCCCTTCCCTTCAAATCCAAAACCCCTATGCTAGCGAAATCGAAAAAAGGGATACCGGCATGGCACGCAGCATTGAATACGGTCACCTCATGCACAACGCGATGCGTGGGCTGATCCAGTCTGTGCTGACCGATGTGTCCTTGAACGGCCTGCCCGGCAACCACCACTTCTTCATCACCTTTGACACGACTCACCCCGATGTCATCATCGCCGATTGGCTGCGCGACCGCTATCCGACCGAAATGACCATCGTCGTCCAGAACTGGTTCGAAAACCTTGACGTCACCGACACCGGCTTTTCCATCACCCTCAATTTCGGCAACAACCCCGAACCGATGGTCGTGCCGTTCGACGCCCTGCGCACCTTTGTCGACCCTTCGGTCGAATTCGGCCTGCGCTTTGAACAGCAAGACGATGATGAATACGACGAGGATGACGAAGACAGTTTTGACGAAGACGACCCCACCCCCGACAAACCACCCCATCAGGCCGAAGTTCTCTCGCTCGATAAATTCCGCAAATAGCGCGGCCTCTCTTGGGGGAACCCCATGTTTTCTGATCTCGCTTTCTTTCTGAAACAAGCGGTTTTGCAACCCAAACAAACCTCCTCGCTGGTCCCGTCCTCGCGCGCGCTGGCCACCGCCATGGCCGCCCATGTTGGCCCGGATACCGGCCCCGTGGTCGAATTCGGCCCCGGCACCGGCATCATAACTGAGGCGATCTTGAACCGCGGCGTGGCCCCTTCAAACCTCACTTTGTTTGAAATGAACACAACCTTTGCGCACGCACTCGCCACCCGCTTTCCCGGCGTCACCCTACACGTCACCGGCGCGCAAGAGGCGCCAAATCTCATGCCCCACACCGCAGGCGCCGTCATCTCCGGCCTGCCGCTCCTGTCCATGCCACGCAGCTTGCGCCGCGAAATCGTCTCGGCGGCCTTCAAGGTCATGCGCCCCGACGGCATCTTCATCCAATTCACCTACGGCCATAACACGCCCCTCTCCGTCGAAGGCCTCGCAGCCCTTGGCCTCACCGCCACTCGCGCCAAAAAGGTCTGGGCCAATTTCCCCCCGGCACAGGTCTACATCGTCAAACGCGCTAAAATCTGACGGAATCACCACGGTATACTTACGTATACCGATTGATTTCCTGCCCATGCCCCCCTAAAAAGGGCCAAATTTTGCAGGAGTGTCCAATGACCGCAACGCGCACCGAAACCGACAGCTTTGGCCCCCTAGAGGTTCCCGCAGACAAGTATTGGGGCGCCCAAACCCAGCGCTCAATCATAAACTTCCCCATCGGCTGGGAACGCCAACCCGTGGCCATCATCCGCGCTTTGGGCGTAATCAAAAAGGCCTGCGCCAGCGTCAATGTGGCCCAAGGTGACATGCCGGCCGATCTCGGCAAAACCATCGCGGCGGCGGCGCAAGAGGTGATCGACGGCAAGTTTGATGACAATTTCCCGCTGGTCGTCTGGCAAACCGGCTCTGGCACCCAATCCAACATGAACGCGAATGAGGTGATCTCAAACCGCGCGATTGAAATGCTGGGCGGCGTGATGGGCTCCAAAAAACCCGTCCACCCGAATGATCATTGCAACATGGGCCAGTCGTCAAACGACACGTTCCCCACGGCGATGCATGTCGCCACCGGCATGATGGCGCGCGATGTTTTGTTGCCGGGCTTGCACAAACTGCACGCAGCCCTCCTTGCAAAATCCATTGAATTCAAAGACATCATCAAAATCGGCCGCACCCATACCCAAGACGCCACCCCTTTGACCTTGGGCCAGGAATTTGGCGGCTATGCCCATCAGGTCGCCAAAGGCATCCAGCGCGTCAACGCCTGCCTGCCCGATATCTATGAACTCGCCCAAGGCGGCACCGCCGTTGGCACCGGCCTCAACACCCGCGTGGGCTGGGACACCCGTGTCGCGGCTGAAATTGCGGCCATCACGGACCTGCCTTTCGTGACCGCCCCCAATAAATTCGAATCACTGGCCGCGCATGACGCAATGGTGATGTTTTCCGGCGCGCTTAAAACCGTTGCGGGCAGCCTGTTCAAAATCGCCAATGACATGCGCCTTCTCGGTTCCGGCCCCCGCTCGGGCCTTGGTGAATTGATCTTGCCCGAAAATGAACCGGGATCGTCCATCATGCCGGGCAAAGTGAACCCCACACAGGCCGAAGCGCTGACCATGGTCTGCGCCCATGTCATGGGCAATGACGCCGCCATTGGTTTTGCAGGCAGCCAAGGTCATTTTGAATTGAACGTCTACAATCCGATGATGTCTTATAACCTTTTGCAATCCATGCAGCTTTTGGGCGATGCTGCGGGGTCGTTCACCGATAACATGGTCGTCGGCACCCAAGCCAACATTCCGCGCATTGACAAACTGATGAAAGAATCGCTGATGCTGGTCACCGCCTTGGCACCGACAATCGGCTATGACAACGCCACCAAAGTCGCCAAAACCGCACATAAAAACGGCACCACCTTGCGCGAAGAAGCGATTGCCTTGGGCTTTGTCGACGGCGAAACCTTTGACCGCGTGGTCCGCCCCGAAGATATGATCGGGCCAAAGGGCTAGGTCCGCTCTCGGTTGCGAAAATCAACAAACATCCCCAGAATTCGATCAGTTTAAGAACGAATTCTGGGTCTTGATCAACCGAAACGGACAGGAATCAAGGAAAATGGCCGAAATCATCAACCTGCGCGCCGCCAAAAAGGCCCGGTCCAAAACCGAGGCCCGCGCGCAGGCCGATGCCAACGCCGCCAAATTTGGCCGCACCAAGGCCGAACGCAGCCTTGACCAAGCCCGCGAAGGCAAAGCTCAAGCCACCCTAGACGGCCATAAGCGCAGCACCCAAAGCGATGATGGACAAAGTGATCAGGGTCCACCCAAAGGCGGCCCGCAAAAATGACCAACCGCCCCGAAAAGCATTCCCTCACCTTACGCGGCCACCGCACCTCAGTGTCCTTGGAAACCGAGTTCTGGCAAGCTTTCCGCCAAATCGCCCAAGACCAAAACAAAACCATCAACGCGCTTGCAATTGAGATTGATGAGGCCCGCACAAACGATGCAGGCCTCGCCTCCGCCATCCGCGTCTATGTCCTCAACCACCACCGCAAAACTCCCTGAACCGTCGCCAATTCATCTTGGCAAAAATACCTAAAAATCTGCCCCCAACCGCAGATTAATATCAGGTTAACAAAAATCATAAAATATATACTTATCAGTGGCTTACAAAAAACTCCGCGCGCGATTCAAGTGCAGAGTCTCACGCCCTCACGCTGACCTTCACCCAAATCCCGTCCTTGGCCCGCACCGTCAAATGGGCCACCGGAACCGGTTCTTTTCCAGCCACCGTTTCAAACCGAAACGCCCGCACCAGCATCGCCAATAAAAGCGGCCCTTCCACCATCGCAAAGCCAGCCCCCGGACAAACCCGCGCCCCGCTTGAAAACGGCATAAACGCTTCTCTCGCGCAATCGCGCCCTTCCTCGGTTTGCCAGCGGTCCGGGTCAAATTCATCCGCCCGCGGCCAAAGCCTCGCGTGTCGATGAAGATGCCACGGGCTCAAAACCACCTGCCCCCCCGGCGCGATCTTACGCCCTCGAAACTCCTCCGGGCAGCTATTCTGGCGCACCATCATCGGCACCGGTGGATACAGCCGCAAGGTTTCCCGAAACACATCGCGGGCAAATTTCAACTGGCCCATCACCGCAAAACCCGGTGCCTCCCCCAGCACCTCTGCCTCCGCCGCGACCCGGTCTTGAACCTCCGGATACATCGCCAGCAAATACACGGCCCAGCCCAAAGCCGAGGCGCTGGTTTCATGCCCCGCGAGGAAAAAGATGGCGACCTGATCGATCATTTCCTCCGTCTCAAACCGCTGCCCCGTCACCGGATCTGGCGTGGCCATGATCTTGGTCGCCAAATCATCCGGCGCGGTTCCTGCCGCAATCGCCTCTGCCCGGCTTTCGGTCAGCTGCCGGATCAATCCCCTGATCCGCGCTGCCGTTTGTTTCGTTCGTCCCGAATGAAACCTCGGAAACCAGCGCGGCAGCGGCAAAAACGCCGCCAAATTCAGGATCGGCTGCGCGCGCTGATAGGCCCGGAATTGGTCAAACACCTCGCCCGCGACTTCATGTTCGATCGGGATGGAAAACAGCGTGCGAAAGATCACATCCGCCGCCGCATGGCTCATCTCTGGCTCAATCTCTTGCACCCCTGGCCGCATCCGCGCCACTGCGGCTTGACCTGCGGCAACCATGGCGGGAAAAGTCTCACGCATCCGCCCGCCTTCAAAAGCCGGGTCAATGATGCGGCGCTGGTGCCGCCAAACCTCGCCGTTCGTGACAAAAACCGAATTGCCCAGCAAAGGCCGCAACCCTTCGCTGATCCGGTTGGATTTGGGGAAATCATCGGGACGCGCGTTCAAAACCAGCCGGATCAAGGCCGGATCATTACACATATAGCTGCGAAAGAAAGGTGTGCGAAACTCGGCCATCCAGGCGCGATACAGCCGCGCGGGCTGGGCCGAGAGGATGTCTTGCCGAAACAGTTTCAGATAGCGCCACAGCGACACCTTATCAGGCCGGGGGTACGGCTTGGGCGGGATCATGGGGCCACCGAGGTATA
>CBDTUV010000227.1:0-4992 GCA_965363575.1 uncultured Pseudorhodobacter sp.
CTCCGCTAATCCCCCGCTTTCATCTTGGCAAAAATACCTAAAACCTGCCTTAGCGGGTCAAAAAACTGCCTCAGCCGCGCGCTCTAACCGCGCAACGGTCGCGGGTATATCGGCAAGTTTATCAAGGCCGAACAACCCGATACGAAAGGTTTTGAACTCGGGCCCTTCGCCCACCTGCAACGGCACACCCGCCGCGATTTGCAAGCCTTGATCGCGGAATTTGGCACCGTTTTGCACGGCCGGATCATCGGTATAGCTGACCACAACACCGGGCGCCGCAAAGCCTTCGGCGGCAACAGACTTCACACCTTTTGCCGCAAACAGCGCGCGCACGGCACGGCCCAATTCCCATTGCGCGGCCTTGGCTTGGGCAAATCCCATCGCTTTGGTTTCGCGCATCGCGTCCAAAAACCCGACCAACGCATCCGTCGGCATGGTCGCGTGATAGGCATGCCCGCCGTTTTCATAGGCCACCATGATGCTGCGCCATTTCTTCAGATCCAGCGCAAAACTGTCCGAAACCGTCGCCTCCAACCGCGCGGCAGCAGCCACGGACATCATCACCAACCCCGCAGACGGGCTGGCCGACCAGCCCTTTTGCGGAGCTGAGATCACCACGTCCACGCCGGTTGCCGCCATATCAACCCAGATGCACCCGCTGGCGATGCAATCCAGCACCAAAAGCGCGCCGACCTCATGCGCGGCCGCAGCCATTTCGGTGATATAGTCATCGGGCAAAATGATCCCCGCGCTGGTTTCCACATGCGGGGCAAAAACCACCTCGGGCTTAACCTCTTGAATGCGGGCGACAACATCGGCAATCGGCGGCGGGGCATAGGGCGCGCGCGGGTCGTTGCCGGTTTGCCGCGCCATCACCACGTCAACGCTGGCCGCAAACCCGCCCGCATCGAAAATCTGGCTCCAGCGATAGGAAAACCAGCCATTGCGCACCACCATCACCCGCGCCCCCCGGCCAAACTGCCGCGCCACGGACTCCATCGCATAGGATCCGCCACCCGGCACGACCGCTACGGCCTCAGCCGTATAAACCTCACGCAGGGTGGTTGAAATCTCACGCATCACGCTTTGGAACTTGGCGGACATGTGGTTCAGCGACCGGTCGGTAAAAACGACTGAGAATTCTTCAAGCCCGTCTGGATCGATGTCTTGGTGCAAGGCCGGCATGGGATATCCTTCCGATTATGTTTGTCCAAGTTCAAAGCAGTTTCACTTTGACTGCAAGCCATAAAGCATGTTTGGCCCAAAGCTCGCTCAGAATAAGGGCCAAAGAAAGCGGCCTTGCCAAATCTAGCGCTCAGGCCAGTGGCCCGGGCAGCACTTCTTCGGTCAGCAGCACGTTTGCCTCCACTTGCCCCACCCCCGGCAGGGTCATGATACGGCGGCGCAAAACCCGTTCAAAATCGGCAATATCGCGGGCGACAACCCGCAGGCGGTAATCAAACAGCCCCAAAACGTGCTGCACTACCTGCACTTCGGGAATGGCGGTGACCGCGCGTTCAAAATCTTCCAAAGACACCCGGCCCTTGGTCGCGAGTTTTATCCCCAAAAACACCGTCACCCCAAACCCCAGCGCCGGGCGGTTCACCGCCACCCTTCGCGCGCCAAGAATCCCCGCCTCCTCCAATCGTTTGATGCGGCGCCACGTGGCAGGCTGACTAAGCCCCAAACGCCGACCCAATTCGCCCGCACTGGTCGTCGCATCCCGCGACAGGGCGCGCAGCAAGGCACGATCAAGGTCATCAAGGTCGATCATAGGGGCAACGCGCTTTCGTCTTTGATGGTGGCAATCAGCATCAAAGCCTCAATATCCGCGATATGCGGCAAGGTCAGGATGCGCCTGCGATACACCTCTTGGTACTGCGCCATATCGCGGGCGATAACGTTCAGGCGAACATCAACCCGGCCCAAAAAGGTTTCAATCGCAATGACTTCCGGCACCTTACGTGCCGCCGCCAAAAATTCGTCAAAAGCGCGGGGCTCGGTTTTATCAAGGTTGAAACGCAAGCTGACCTCCACCTCATAGCCCATCGCGCGCCAATTGATCACCGCCGCCGGGGCCGCGATCAGCCCGCTTGCTTGCATCCGTTCCAACCGCCGCCAGCAGGTCGCGGCCGTCACGCCTGCACGTTCAGCCAATTGCGCATTGGGCAAGGCCGGGTCCGCCAGCAAATGGCGCAGGATGCGTTTGTCGGTATCGTCTACTTGCATGAATACTTCACATATATGATATATCGCGCATGATTTTTTGCACAAATGCGACAGTAGGTCAAACTATGCACGGGATACGTGGCAAAAACCCCTATTGTGCACCCATCAACGGCCCCAAGGCCCGAAACCCAAAGGATACTATCATGCGCGTTTATTATGATCGTGACTGCGACATCAACCTGATCAAAGACAAAAAAGTCGCCATTCTTGGCTATGGCTCGCAAGGCCAC
Source organism: uncultured Pseudorhodobacter sp. (assembly GCA_965363575.1). Taxonomy (GTDB): domain Bacteria; phylum Pseudomonadota; class Alphaproteobacteria; order Rhodobacterales; family Rhodobacteraceae; genus Pseudorhodobacter. Next base: position 2,460 of record CBDTUV010000227.1, read on the forward strand.
GCCCATGCGCTGAACCTGCGCGATTCGGGCGCGAAGAACCTGGTCGTTGCCCTGCGCGAAGGCTCGCCATCGGCCAAGAAAGCCGAAGCCGAAGGCCTGAAAGTGATGGGCATCGCAGAAGCTGCGGCTTGGTGCGACCTGATCATGTTCACCATGCCCGACGAATTGCAGGCCGAAACCTACAAGAAATACGTGCATGACAACCTGCGCGAAGGCGCTGCGATGGCATTTGCCCACGGCTTGAACATCCATTTCGGCCTGATTGAGCCAAAGCCCGGCGTTGATATCCTGATGATGGCGCCAAAAGGCCCCGGCCACACCGTCCGCGGCGAATATACCAAAGGCGGCGGCGTGCCTTGCCTTGTGGCCGTGCATCAGGATGCAACGGGCCGCGCGATGGAGCTGGGCCTGTCCTATTGCTCGGGCATCGGTGGCGGGCGTTCCGGCATTATCGAAACCAACTTCCGTCAGGAATGCGAAACCGACTTGTTTGGCGAACAGGCAGTTCTGTGCGGCGGCCTTGTTGAACTCATCCGCATGGGCTTTGAGACGCTGGTTGAAGCAGGTTACGAGCCTGAAATGGCGTATTTTGAGTGCTTGCATGAGGTCAAACTGATCGTCGACCTGATCTATGAAGGCGGTATTGCCAACATGGACTACTCGATTTCCAACACGGCAGAATTCGGCCAATACGTTTCCGGCCCACGCATCCTGCCCTATGATGAGACGAAGGCCCGCATGAAGGCGGTTCTGTCCGACATCCAGTCCGGCAAGTTTGTGCGCGACTTCATGCTGGAAAACGCCGTTGGTCAGCCCACGATCAAAGCGTCGCGTCGTTCCAACGACGAGCATCAAATCGAATTGGTCGGCCAAAAGCTGCGCGATATGATGCCATGGATTTCCAAGGGCAAAATGGTCGATAAGGCCCGCAACTAAACATCGTTGCGCTAATTGCATGGCCGCCCTGCGCAAGCGGGGCGGCCATTGTTATTTTATAACACACACCCATTTTGTCTGAATGGAACACACCATTCACACACGTCAGGGTCTGCCAACTGAGATGCAGACCCTGCTTCGGGACTACCCGCGCGAAGTTTGGCCGGGTCACCCGAACTTCGCCCGTTCTATCCAAAATTGGATGGGCGCCCATGAAACATTTCGCCAACTCGCCGCCCTTAGCCGCGCAGAGACCGAAGCGCTGCTGGATAAATCCCGCACGCCGGACGATTTTGCCGAACGGTTTGGCTATTATGGCGACCTGCTGGTGCGCAATCTGCATGGCCATCATGGTTGGGAGGATCGCTCTTTCTTTCCCGAACTGTCCCGTGCCGATCCACAGTTTGAACAAGGCTTGGACATGCTGGAAGGCGATCATGTGGAGCTTGACAAGGTATTGGAGGCATTTCAACGCACTGGCAACCGGGCGATCAAGCTGACCCAGCTTGATCCGGCGCAAGCCTATGATGAGGCTGGCATATTGCTGAAACACACCAACGCGATCCAAGCATTCCTGACCCGGCATCTGACCGATGAAGAAGAGCTTGTCGTGCCGATCTTGCTGCATCACAAGCTGCGAGGGTAACTTTTGGGCGCGCAAGGCCATGGCTTTGCGCGCCGTCTTGCATTTTCACTGTTCAACCTTTCTCGAAGCATCTGTTAAACGGTTGGGGACAGGCTTTCGGAATATCCCGGACAGGAGCAAGCGATGACCCAACCCACCCGCCGCGACTGGCTGTCTGTCTTGTTTTTGGGCGTGGTCTGGGGGGGGACGTTTATGGTCGTATCCTTCGCCCTGCGCGGCTATGGACCGGTCACAGTGGCAACCGCCCGTGTGGTGTTGGGCGCGGTCGCGCTGGTGGCGCTCGCGGTGATCTTGGGCCGCCCGATGCCCGGACGTGAGCCCCGACTTTGGGCGTATATTGTCCCTATCGGGCTTTTATCCTCTGCCCTGCCCTTCACCTTGCTCAGTTGGGGCCAAAGCTATGTGCCATCGGCTTTTGCGGGCCTGTCCATGGCTGCCGGGCCGCTGTTCGTGCTGCCGCTTGCCTATATCTTTGCAGACGAAGTCTTAAGTAAAAACAAGGTAATTGGCTTTGGCCTTGGCTTTATCGGCACGCTAGTTTTGCTGGGACCAGAGATTTTGACTGGCGGCGCGCTGGTTCTCCCCCGGCTTGCCTGCATTGCGGCGGCCTTGTGCTATGCCTGCGCCTCCGTCTTAACCCGGCGCTGCCCAAAGATAGACCCAATTACCCTTGCGGCCCTATCGCTGACCATTGGCGCTGTGCCGCTGATCCCGATCATGCTGCTGACCGAAGGCGTGCCAACATGGCAAGGCGGCATTCCGGGCGCGGCGATCATCGTGCTGGGCCTTGTGCCAACCGCTTTGGCCGCCCTGCTACGCGTATCGGTAATCCGCAGCGCCGGGTCAGGGTTTATGACCATGACCAGCTATCAGGTCCCGGTTTGGTCGGTCATTTTCGGCGTGGCGATTTTGGGAGAAGCGTTGCCCCTACGGTTTTTTGCGGCGCTCTTG
>CBDTUV010000228.1:0-4966 GCA_965363575.1 uncultured Pseudorhodobacter sp.
GTCGCGGTAATAGGGGGAACCATTGGGGACCAGCAAAACCTCAGCCCCCGATTCCGCGTGCGTTTCAGCGACATCGGCGTACCAGCTGTCTTCGCAAATCGGGGTGCCGATGCGCAGTGGCCCCACACGGTATGGGCCTGTCACATCAGCCGAGGAATAGAGGCGTTTTTCATCAAAAACACTGTCATTGGGCAGGTGATGTTTCAGCACCTTGGCGGCGACTTTGCCGTTTTCCAGAATGAAATAGGCATTGTACAACCGCCCTGCCTGAAACATCGGCCCGCCAATTCCCAAGGCGGGGCCATCGGCGCAGGCCACGGCCAAGGCCTCAATCGCGGCATTTGCATCCTCGATAAACCTGGGGCGCTGGACCAAATCTTGCAGCTGATAGCCCGTCACAAACATCTCGGACAAGGCGACCATCTGTGCGCCTGCGGCTTTGCCTGCCTCCCATGCACTATACGCGGCATCTGCATTGGCGGCAATCGCGCCCACGGTCGGGTTAAGCTGTGCCAAGGTCAGGCGAAATGTCGTGGCCATGCGCGGTCCCTTTTTTACTGTACCGCCAAGGTTTAGCAGACTGACGGGCGAGGGAAAGAGGATGCGCATCCGAAAGCGGCCAGCTTTGCCAACTTGTCAGGGCTTGGGCAGACGGTTAGGCTTTGCCCAAAGGTGCAGCCCCTATGGGCGCTGCCCGCACAGATCAAAGGAATGCAGCCGTGAAGACAGCAGCTTTAGGATGGGCCGTGATGGCCGCAATGCTTGCAGGCCCCGCGTTTGCCCAAGACGGCGTGATCGCCAAGCAATATGACGACGGATCAGTCTATGAAGGTACGTTCAAGGATGGCCGCCAAGATGGGACCGGTACCTATACCTTGCCCAACGGCTATTCTTATACCGGCGACTGGGTTGCGGGTGAAATTCGCGGAAATGGCGTGGCGACCTTTCCGAATGGGTCCATCTATGAAGGCGGCTTTGTTGCGGGCAAGCCCGAGGGGCGCGGCAAGATCACCTATACCGATGGCCGCATTTATGAGGGCGATTGGGCCGCAGGCAAGATGACGGGCCAAGGTGTGGCGCGCTATGCCGATGGGTCGGTTTATACCGGCCGCTTTCTGGACGCGGTCCACAGCGGCAAGGGCGTGATTGAGGATGCAACCGGCTACCGCTATGAGGGCGATTGGCTTGCGGGCGAAAAGCAAGGCAAGGGCAAGGTGACCTATCCTGACGGCGCCACCTATGAGGGCGACCTGGTCAAAGGACAGCGCGAAGGCGTGGGAACACTGACCATGCCGGATGGGCTGACCTATATAGGCGCATGGGAGGATGGCCAGATCAACGGCACGGGGACGCTGACCCAACCTAACGGCGACAGCTATGAAGGGGAATTTGCGCGCGGCCAGCGGGTTGGCAAAGGCCGCGTCAGCTATGGCAATGGCGACAGCTATTCCGGCGATTTTCTGGCCGACAAACGGCATGGCAAAGGCGTGTTCAAAGGCCCCGAAGGGTATGTGTATGATGGCGACTGGGTTGATGGCCATATTTCGGGCAATGGTACGGTGCGCTATCCCAACGGTTCGGTTTATTCCGGTGCGTTCAAGGATGACCAACCCGACGGCATCGGCAAGATCACCTATCCTGACGGGTCAAGCTATAATGGTGCGTGGGTTGCCGGTGTGGTTGAGGGCAACGGACGCGCAACCTATGCCAATGGTCAAGTCTATGAGGGCGATTTTGTTGGCGGACAGTACAATGGCACTGGCGTGATCAGCTATCCTGACGGTTACCGCTATGAAGGCGCATGGAAAAATGGTTTGCGCGACGGTGAAGGCGTGGCCACCTATGCCGATGGCAGCACCTATACCGGTAACTTTGTGGCAGGCACGCGCGAAGGTAAGGGTGAGGTCGTGATGGCCGATGGTTTCCGGTATACGGGCGATTGGAAAGCGGGCGTGATTGAAGGGGTCGGCGCTGCGACCTATGCCAATGGTGACAGTTATGACGGCGCGTTTGTTGCGGGCAAGCGGCAAGGCCAAGGCATTTTGCGCTATGCCACGGGGCAAGAAACGGCGGGCGAATGGACCAATGGTATTTTGACCGGCCCTGCCCCGGCTGCGGCTGCGGACGGGGCGGCAGAGGGGGCGGCGGAAGGGGCGGCACCCGCGGGGAACTAAAGGTTAAACGGTGGCCTTGCTGTCCATCCGGGCAAGCAAAGCGGCCGATTCCATCAAGACTTGGGCCTGATGCGCTGTTGTCATCTTATCCCATGTGCGCACCATTTGCCCCATACGCGGGTTGGCAGACAGCCTGTAGCGGTGGATAAAGTTCCAAAACAGCGGGTTGAACGGGCAGGCCTTGGGGCCAACCCGGTCTTTGACATTGTACTGACACCCATCGCAGTAGGCCGACATCCGGTTGATATAGGCACCTAACGCGGCATAGGGTTTAGAGCCAAGCAGCCCGCCATCGGCAAACTAGCTCATCCCGATCGTATTGGGCGCTTCGACCCATTCGAAGGCATCGATATAAACCGCCAGATACCATTCATGCAGCTGTGCCGGATTGAGGCCTGCCATCAAACCAAACGTACCAGTAACCATCAGCCGTTGGATATGATGGGCATAGGCCAGATCGCGGGTTTGCGCCGCGCCGCTGAATTTTACGCAACCGAGGTGCTTTGGCTGTTGTCCGGATCATCGAGCCGAGAATAGACCACCTGCCAACCTACCGCCTGCTACTGTGCTGCAAACTTGCGCATCGCGGCAAAGATCAACGCGATTTTTTGCGAGTGGTGCGGGGCATAGGTGCCTTCGGCCTGCACCTCGGCCATGACCACGATATCGCGGGCGGGATCGGCAGCTTTCAGCGCCGCAATACCTGGGGTCAGTTGATCGCCGAGGATCAGAACAAGCCGTGTCACCATTCGATAGACTGGCCTGCCCAATCATAAAACCCGCCGGTTTGCGCCGTGGTGAGTCCCGCCAAAACGGAGGTAAGGTTTTGCGCGGCCTCGGTCGGTGGCACGGTCGCGTGGGTGCCTGCGAATTTGGCCGTAAAGGCAGTGGCCACGGTGCCGGGGTGCAAGGCGACCAAAACCGCCTGTTTGTGGCTGCGCGCCAGTTCAATCGCGGCGGTGTGGATCAATTGGTTCAACGCCGCCTTGGCCGTGCGGTAGGAATACCAACCGCCCATGCCATTGTCACCGATTGAGCCGACTCGCGCCGACAAAATACCAATACGGGCAGGCGCATCCTTGGCCAAATGTGGCAAAAGATGTTTCAACACCAAAATCGGCCCCATCGCGTTGGTTTGAAACTGTGCCAGCAACCCGTCAGGCGTGACCGCGCGCAATGCTTTTTCAGGCAAATTCGGTCCTATTTCCAGCGCACCTGTGGCGATGAACACCGTGTCAAACGGGCCTTGAAGGCGCCCCATGCAAGCGATGATGCTTGCCTCATCCGTCACGTCCAGCCCATCCTGGCTGCGCGACAGGGTCGACACCTCGGCCCCTGCACCCTGCAAGGCCTGCACCAATGCCTGCCCAATGCCACCCGCCGCCCCAACAACCAGTGCTTTTGTCATAGTCATCCCCTGCTTACACAGGGCAACCTAGGGCAGCGCGGTGGCAGAGCAAGAGAAGAAAACCGCAATTTAGTCGCCCGAAACCTGCAGATGGCCCGCAGTTTTGGGGTTTTCATTCACAAATCCTTGGCTATAGTTTGCGCTATGGCACGGAAAACCATCATATCGCAGACACCTGCGGCGCATTGCGCCTCGTTTTCCAGTGCCCTACTCCTCCTTAGCCTGCGCTGAGCGTGCCTTCGGGTGCGACCGCTCAGAGGTGACAAGCACCCGGACCGCAAAGGCTAACGGAACATTCAGAGAGATTTTCAAATGACGGATACAAGCACGCAACCCCGTGTACTGATTTTTGACACCACGCTGCGGGACGGCGAACAAAGCCCCGGCGCCACGATGACCCATGACGAAAAGCTGGAGATTGCAGCGGCGCTGGATGAGATGGGCGTGGATATCATTGAGGCCGGCTTTCCCATCGCGTCCGAAGGCGATTTCGCCGCGGTGTCGGAAATTGCGCGGCTGGCCAAAACCTCGCAGATCTGCGGGCTGGCGCGGGCGAATTACAAGGATATCGACCGCTGCTGGGAGGCGGTGAAACACGCCAAACGCCCACGGATCCACACATTTATCGGAACCTCGCCGCTGCACCGCGCCATTCCGAATTTGGACATGGACCAGATGGCCGAGCGTATCTTTGAAACCGTCACCTATGCCCGCAACCTGTGCGACAACGTGCAATGGTCGCCAATGGATGCCACAAGGACGGAGCATGATTACCTGTGCCGCGTTGTGGAAATTGCGATCAAGGCAGGGGCCACCACGATCAACATCCCTGACACGGTTGGCTATACCGCACCGCGCGAAAGTGCGGCCTTGATCCGTATGCTGCTGGAACGCGTACCGGGGGCTGACAACATCATCTTTGCGACCCATTGCCATAATGATCTGGGTATGGCGACCGCCAATTCGCTGGCCGCGGTTGAGGCGGGTGCGCGGCAAATTGAATGTACCATCAACGGCCTTGGCGAGCGCGCAGGCAATACCGCCTTGGAAGAGGTGGTAATGGCGCTGAAAGTCCGCAACGATATCATGCCCTACCGCACGGGCGTTGACACGACCAAGATTATGGCGATCAGTCGCCGGGTTGCCACGGTTTCGGGCTTTGCTGTCCAATATAACAAGGCCATCGTTGGCAAAAACGCCTTTGCGCACGAAAGCGGCATCCACCAAGACGGTATGCTGAAAAACCGCGAAACGTTTGAGGTGATGCGCCCCGAGGATGTTGGCCTGTCGGGCACATCGCTGCCGTTGGGCAAACATTCGGGCCGCGCTGCCCTGCGGGCCAAGATGAAAGATCTGGGCTTTGACTTGGCCGACAACCAGTTGA
>CBDTUV010000229.1:0-4963 GCA_965363575.1 uncultured Pseudorhodobacter sp.
CAAAAGGCTGCGCAGGGTTGCGGTCATTTTGGACATAGGATCCTCCTCCAAGGTGTAAGTGTCACGTCTTTGATAGCGTGATCATGTGCGAGTGTGGGCCAAAGTGGGGGCAATGCCCAACGTTTTTCGGCCCATAAGCGGGAATTAGACGGTGTTTTGCTGCCAAAGCCGTGGCGAAACCCCGCCAATGGCTTTGAATCAGGGTTGCTTGGCCAGAAAATCCATGACCGCAGGGCGGATGGTTTCGACGCCTTTGTCAATCTCGGCAATCACCACAATGCGCAGGGCGGCAAGGTCGGTGCGGCGGATCAAGCTTTTGACCGGGCCGATTGAGGCAGGGCGCATGGACAGGTTTTTCAGGCCCAAAGCCGCCAGAACCACAGCCTCAACCGGGCGGCCTGCATCCTCGCCACAAAAGGACAGCGAGGTGGTGGTTTCATCACAGCGCGCGATGATTTGGCGAATAAACCCAAGGAAAGAAGCGTTCAGCGTGTCATAGCGGCGGCGCACACGCTCATTCTCGCGGTCGGCGGCAAAGAAGAATTGTTTTAGGTCGTTGCCGCCGATTGAAATGAAATCGGTCGCGTCAAAGAAGGCGCGCGGGGCATAGGCAAGGCTGGGGGTTTCCAGCATCGCGCCGATTTCAACGTGGCTGGGGGTGGCGTGGCCAAGGGCGGCCTCGCGGTCAATTTGGTTCATCACATGGGTGCGGGCGCTGATATATTCGGCATATTCCGTGATGAAGGGGAACATGACGGTCAGCGGACGACCTGCGGCAGCGCGAATAAGCGCTTGGGATTGCATCCGCAGCACGCCGGGTTTGTCCAGCCCCACCCGGATCGCGCGCCAACCCATCGCGGGGTTGGGTTCATCTTGCGGCTTCATGTAGGGCAGCACTTTGTCGGACCCGATATCAAGGGTGCGAAAGGCCACGCGCCGCCCTTTTGCCGCGTCCATCACGCGGGCGTACAGGCGGGCCAGCTCATCCCGCTTGGGCATTTTGCTGCGAATAAGGAACTGCAATTCGGTGCGAAACAGGCCAACACCATCGGCGCCAGACCCTTCAAGGCTGGGCAAATCGGCCATCAGGCCTGCGTTCATTTGCAGGCTGATGGTTTGGCCATCCAAGGATTGCGCGGGTTTGTCGCGCAGGTCGGCATAGCGCTGCTGCGCCTGTGTTTGCATCGCGATTTTGTCACGAAAGGCATTGGCGACCGATTCTTCGGGGCGTAGGTGGACGAAACCTTGGTCACCATCGACCAAAATCGGGTCGCCGTTCAAAGCCTCGACGAGAATCCCCTCGGCATGGATGACCAGCGGGATGGTCAACGCGCGGGCCACGATGGCCGCATGTGACCCCACCGACCCTTCGGACAGGACCACGCCGCGCAGTTTGCGACCATATTCCAGCAGCTCAGCCGGGCCAATGTTGCGGGCGACCAGCACCGGGTTTTCGGGCATTTCGGCGCCGGTATCATGGCCTTGCCCGGTCAGAATGCGCAGCAGGCGGTTGGACAGGTCATCAAGATCGTGCAAGCGGTCGCGGAGATAGGCATCGGGCACTTGGCTTAGGCGGGCGCGGGTGGCGGATTGTTCCTTTTCCACCGCAGCCTCGGCTGACAGACCCGCCTGAATATCCTCTTCCATCCGGCGCAGCCAGCCGCGTGAATGGGCGAACATGCGGTAGGCCTCAAGCACTTGTTTTTGTTCTTTATCAAGGCTTTGGGCGGCAAGCAGGTCATCAACCGACACGCGCAATTCGCCAACGGCGGCGCGAATACGGATCAGTTCGGCTTGCGCATCATCGGCGACGGGGTTGGTCACAACCACGCGCGCCTCATGCAGCCAGACATTGCCTTCGGCGCTGCCCTCTTGGCCGGTGGCACCGCGAAACAGCACGGGCTGTTTGTGCAGCGCACTCAGCGCCTCACCTTCGCCAAGAAATGCGCCTAGCTCTGTCATCTCGGCCAGAACCATGGCCACGACTTCCAGCGCATAAACCTCATCATCGGAAAACTGGCGGGCGGCGCGCGATTGCACGACCAAAACGCCCAATTTTTCGCCAACGCGCTGGATGGGGACGCCCAGAAACGACGAATAAATCTCTTCGCCGGTTTCGGGCATGAACCGAAAGCCTTTTTCCGACGGGGCATTGGCGGTGTTGATTGGAATACCACTGCGGGCCACACGGCCCACCAACCCTTCGCCCAAACGTAGCCGGGTTTGGTGCACAGATTCGGGCCGCAAGCCTTCAGTCGCACAGAGTTCCAGTGTTTCTGTGTCGCGAAACAGGTAGATTGAGCACACCTCAGTGCGCATCGAATCTGCGATCAAGCTGGTGATACGATCCAGCCGTTCTTGCCCATGGCCGGGTTCGGCCAAACTGTCGCGCAAACGTTTCAACAGCTTCCTGCTGTCGCTTTCACTGCGTTCTGGCATAGCCCCCCGTTGAATTGGTGGCTTGGACCGCGGATTAGCCCGCTTTTTCCAATTCAAAGGCATCATGCAGCGCTTGGACCGCAAGTTCCATATATTTCCGATCAATCAGCACCGAGATTTTGATCTCAGACGTCGAAATGACCTTAATATTCACGTTTTCGGCGGAAAGCGCCTTAAACATGGTCGCTGCAACCCCCGCGTGTGACCGCATGCCGATTCCCACGACCGAGATTTTGGCGACATCGCTGTCCACGTTCAACTCTTCAAAGTTGATATGGCCTGCGGCCTTGGCATCATCCATCGCCTTGCACGCACGGGTCACTTGGTTGACCGGGCAGGAAAAGGTCATATCGGTGACCGAGCCAACATCACCTTTTTCCGAGATGTTTTGCACGATCATATCGACATTCACCCCTGCCTCGGACAGCGGGCCAAAAATGGCTGCCGCAATACCGGGGCGGTCGGCCACGGTGACCAGCGTGATTTTAGCCTCGTCGCGCGAATAGGCGACGCCAGACACAACTTTCGATTCCATGATTTCATCCTCGTCACAGACCAGCGTACCAGAGTTTTCGTTGGTGTCCTCAAAAGAAGAGAGCACCCGCAACCGCACCTTATAGCGCATCGCAAGTTCGACCGAGCGGGTTTGCAGAACCTTGGCGCCCAGCGACGCCAGTTCCAGCATTTCCTCAAAGGCGATTCTTTCCAATTTGCGCGCTTTTGATGTGATGCGCGGGTCGGTGGTATAAATACCATCAACATCGGTATAAATATCGCAGCGTTCGGCGTTAAAGGCGGCGGCAAAGGCTACGGCGGTGGTATCGGACCCGCCGCGCCCCAAGGTGGTGGTGCGACCTTCGGGGGAAACCCCTTGAAAGCCTGCGACCACTGCGACCTTGAACCCTTCGGCAAATTTGGTGTTGATGTTTTCGGTTGGAATCGACTGGAACCGCGCCGACGCATGGGCCGATGTGGTGTTGATCGGCACTTGCCAGCCTTGCCAGCTGCGCGCGGGGACGTCCATTTCTTGCAAGGTCAATGCCATCAGCCCTGCCGTCACATTTTCACCCGATGACACGACCGCATCATATTCGCGGGCGTCATACAGCGGTGAGGTGCTTTCAACCCAGCCTATCAACTCGTTGGTTTTGCCCGACATTGCGCTGACAATGACAATCACGTCAAAGCCGCGATCAACTTCACGCTTAACCTTGGCCGCAGCATTTTTGATGCGCGCCGGATCGGCCACCGAGGTGCCGCCAAATTTCATTACGAGAAGCGGCATGGATGTCCCCCCGGTCCCTAAAGTTCGCGCAGCTTCTATGCGGCAAAACCGGCAGGCGCAAGGCCCGCGTCAAAGAGCGCCTTCGCCCTATTTCATCTTGGTCCAAATACCTAAAACCCACGGCCTGCCACAAAGGCCGCCCACCGCAAATTACAGCGCCCGCCAGCCAATATCTCGGCGGCAAAACCCACCGGGCCAATCCATCGCATCAACGATTCTATAGGCGCGGGTCTGCGCGGCTTTCAGGGTGTCGCCCCGTGCGGTAACGTTCAGCACGCGCCCGCCGGTTGCGACAATTTGGCCATCCTGCAGGGCGGTGCCTGCATGAAACACCATGTTAAAGCTGTCCTCGGGCAGGCCATCCAGCCCGCCGATCACGCTGCCCTTTGCGTAAGCCCCCGGATAGCCATTGGCCGCCATCACCACCGAAAGGGCGTGATCATCGGCCCAATTCACCCGTGCTGTCGCCAAATCGCCCTTGGCGCAGGCCAATAGCAAATCCAGCACTTGCGCGCCCAATCGCATCATCAGCACCTGACATTCCGGGTCGCCAAAGCGCACGTTATATTCGACCAGCCGCGCCTGCCCGTCTTTGATCATCAGCCCGACGTAAAGCACGCCTTCAAACGGTGTGCCGCGCCGGGCCATTTCGGCCACCGTGGGGCGCACGATTTGGTCCATCGTTTGCGCAAGAACCGCGTCTGTCAACACGGGGGCCGGGCTGTAGGCGCCCATGCCGCCGGTGTTGGGGCCCATGTCGCCATCGCCCACGCGCTTGTGGTCTTGGGCTGTGCCGATGGGCAAACAATTCACCCCGTCTGACAAGATGAACAGGCTGGCCTCTTCGCCTTCCATGAACTCTTCAATCACCACTTCCGCGCCAGCCGCGCCAAAGGCCCCGCCGAAAATCTCATCAATCCCGGCCAGCGCCTCGGCCAGCGTCATCCCCATGATAACGCCTTTGCCGGCTGCAAGCCCATCGGCCTTGATCACCAAGGGCGCGCCTTGTTTGGTCACATAGGCGCGGGCGGATGCGGCATCGGTAAAACGGGCATAGCCTGCGGTGGGGGCCGCACAAGCATCACAGATTTCTTTGGTAAAGGCTTTGGAGGCTTCCAGCCGTGCGGCAGCTTTGGACGGACCAAAGGTCAAGATCCCTGCCGCGCGGGTGGCATCGGCCACCCCTTCGGCCAAGGGGGCTTCGGGTCCGACCACCACAAAATCCACGGCGTTTTCTGC
>CBDTUV010000230.1:0-4945 GCA_965363575.1 uncultured Pseudorhodobacter sp.
GTTAAGATCAGGTTAACAAAAATCGTGTTCCGGTTCCTTTTCAACGGGTTACAAAAATGTCCGCGCGCGATAATCTGCGGGCACGCGCCCTGAAAGCACCCTCAAAAATCTGTCGGCGCCCCGCCCTCTTGCTTTCGCTTGGCCACAAAACGGGTCAAGTCCTCGCGGTGGTCACCATTCATTTCAGGCGGCTCAAACTCGGCCATGATTTGCTTGAAAATGCCATGCGCCCGCTCATGGGTCCAAACCCCGCCATCTTGCTCCCAAGCCTCATAATTGCGCCAATCTGACACCATCGGGGCATAAAATGCTGTTTGATAGCGATCCTGGGTGTGCTGGCAGCCAAAATAATGCCCCCCCGCCCCCACCTCTTTGATCGTCTCAAAGGCAAGGTCTTCGTCTCGGGTCGCAAACGTCGCCTCTTCAAAATAGCGCTGAATCATCTGCAGGACTTCGCAGTCCATGATGAATTTTTCCGGGCTGGCAATCAGCCCCCCTTCCAGCCACCCTGCCGCGTGATAGACCATATTGGTCCCCGATTGCACCGCCGCCCACAAGCTGTTTGACGTCTCCCACATCGCCTGCCCATCCGGCACATTCGCCGCACAAACCCCCGACGACCGCAACGGCAGCTTATAAAATCGCGCCATCTGGCCCGTCATTTGCGTGGCCCGCATATATTCCGGCGTCCCAAAAGCGGGTGCGCCCGATTTCATGTCCACATTGCTGGTAAACGTCCCAATCGCGACCGGACAGCCGGGGTTGATATATTGCAACAGGGCAATCGCTGCCAAAGCCTCGGCAATGCTCAACGCCACCGCCCCCGCCATCGTTACCGGCGCCATAGCCCCTGCCAGCGTGAACGGAGTCACCACCACCGGCTGCCCCCGTTTTGCCAGCCGCATCGCCCCGTCGAGCATCGGATAATCATGCTTCAACGGGCTGACCGAGTTGATGTTGGTATACATCCGCGGCCTGGCGTCAAACTCGGCGTGGCTCAGCCCCCCCGCCAACCGGGTCATTTCCATCACATCCTCCACCCGCTCGGCCCCAAGCGAATAGGCATGCACCACCTTATCGGTGATCGTCAGCTTTTCAAACAAACAGTCCAGATGCCGCACCGCCGGGTGAATATCAATCGGCTCCACCGGATAACCGCCCGCAATATGGATGCAGTTGAAATACTGCGTCAGCTTCATGAACTCTTTGAACGTCTCAAAATCGCCCGAGCGTTTGCCCCGCTCCATATCCCAAGCATTGGGCGGGCTGGAGACGTTGACAAACACCATATGCTTGCCGCCGATAATCAACTCCCGATCCGGGTTGCGCGGGGTGATCGTAAAACTCTCAGGCGCATGACCCAGCATTTCCATGACGAAAGCTTCGTCCATCCGAACGTTTTCGCCGTTCACTACACAGCCTGCCTTTTCCAAAATGGCAACGGCGTCGGGGTTCAGAAACTCAATCCCGATCTCGGACAATATCCGCATGGCCGACCGGTGAATGGCCTGCACGCCCTCGTCGTCCAGCGGTTCCACCGGCCGGTCTGGGTTAATTGGCAGCCGCCACGGCATTTGGTCCACAGCCGCCGTACCCGCACGCACCTTGTTGCCTGCGCGCCCCCCCGCCCTACGGCGACGTCCAGCTTCTTCGGTCATGGAAACCCTCCGCAAGTCCTGTTTCATCAGACCATGACCGATGGAGGGCTGCGCTGAACACTCAGCCGACGACATAAAGGCGTCGTTTTTGGCACACGCCTGCTATTGAGCAGCGATCAGCCCGTCAATCCACGCGCCCAAAGCTGCAATATCGGGCAAAACAGCATCGGCATGGGGCGCCAACTCTTCGGTCTTGGCAATCCCGGTCAGCACGGCCACGCAGCGCATACCGGCCGCGCGCCCGGCGATCAGATCATGGGTACTGTCGCCCACCATCACCACGCGGGCCGGGTCAATCGCGGTTTTGCGAGCAAAGGCAAGGCACATCCCCGGCCCCGGTTTTGCCCCATGCCCCGAATCACAGCCTGCAATGAAATCGAACAAATCCAGCACCCCATGCGCCGAAAGATGCGCGCGCGCCGGGCGCTCAGTATCATTGGTGGCCACGCCCAGCTTTAACCCCCGGTCGCGCAGCGCACCCAGAACCGGGCGCAATGGGACGGCGGGCGTCATCACCGCATCTTGCGCCAAGGTGTTCAAACGGGCGGCAAGGGCTGCTTGGGTTTGCCCCGGCAAATACGGCAACAAGGCTGCCGCAATCTCCTCTGCCGTGGCGGCGATTACCGGGCTATCGGGGTGAAAATCCTGTCGGTCGGGGTAATAGCCAATGGCTGCGGCAAGCGTGGCGGCATGGGCCGGATCTTGGGCCAACTGCGCCAACATCCGCGCAGCCCACCCGCCCCAGCTTTGGCGAAAGTCGAACAAAGTTCCGTCTTTATCAAACACCACACCGTCAATCATCGCGCGCTCCCTATAACCCAACTGCGCCCAAGATGGCCAAAGCACACCGTCATGTCCAGTTGATCTGTTCACCACCGGGCAAGGCCGCGCGCGCCTGCATCGGGGCTTGATAGGGCAAACCCACGGCATCACAAAATTCAATCACCCACGCGTCATCCATCACCAGAAAATCCAGCACCGACCCAAGGAAGGCGGGCTGTTTGGCACTGGTCGCCAAATCCCCCACCGCTGCACCCGTTGCCCCCAGAAACACCGGCAGCAAATCCTCATTGCCGACCAGCCAGCCCAAGGCCTGCAAAGCAATCGTTTCGGCGTTTTCTTGCCTCTTCATCGGCGGACTTTCTCTTGTTTGGGGGCAAATCACCCGGTCGCTCTCTGTTTGTGGGGTTTAGCCTCAAATTGGAAAGGGTTTCTTAACCAAATCACAGGAATGATGAGCATATCGTTACTAGCCCGAATGTAGGATCACCGAAATGTCTGGCAAAATTTTAATTGTTGATGATGTTGCGACCAATCGCATCGTCTACAAGGTCAAGCTTGGTGCTGCCTGTTATGCCCCAATTCTGGCGGCAGATGGCAAAAGCTGTCTGACAATGGCCAGGCAGGCAAAGCCGGATCTGATCTTGTTGGATCTGGTCCTGCCCGACATGCCAGGAACCGAGGTGCTGCGCCGTTTGCGGGCCGATCCTGCGACCGCCGCGATCCCCGTCGTCGTTTTCTCGGCCGAGGATGATGCCGCCTCGCGGCTTGGCGCGCTTGCCGCCGGTGCGGATGATTTTTTGACAAAATCGGTGGATGATCAAACCTTGCTGGCCCGGCTGCGCAACCTGTTGCGCGAACGCGAAGCGATTGAGGAACTGGAAAGCGGCGGCGCCCATATTCGCGCGCTGGGCTTTGCTGAACCAGTATCGGGGTTTCAACGACCCGGTACAATTGCCCTTGTCGCCCACCGGCCCGAAACGGCCCTGCGCTGGCGGCGCGATCTGGGCGGCCAATTGCCCGACAAGATGATGTTGATATCGCGTGAGGCGGCCTTGTCCGATACGGCGATGACGCCTGTACCCGATGTGTTTGTCATTGAATATGATCTGGCCGATCCCGTCGGCGGTCTACGACTGATGTCGGAACTGCGCAGCCGCGCGCAAACCCGCCATGCCGCGATTTGCATTGTCAAACACAACCGGGGCAGCGGCGAAAGTGCTATGGCCTTTGATCTGGGGGCCAATGATGTGGTCACCACAACCGATGATCCGCGCGAATTTGGATTGCGGATCAAACGGTTGCTGGAACGCAAGCGCGCGACAGATACGCTGCGCGCGTCGGTCCGGGATGGGTTGCGGCTGGCCGTGATCGACCCGCTGACCGGGCTTTTCAACCGCCGCTATGCCGTCAGCAAACTGGCCGAGATTGCCGCCCAAGCGCAAACGTCCGGGCAGCCCTTTGCCGTGATGGTTGTTGATTTGGACCGGTTCAAGGATGTGAATGACCGCTTTGGCCACCCCGCAGGCGACGCTGTGCTGACCGAGGTTGCCCGGCGCATGGCCGCCAATATTCGTCATGGCGACCTTCTGGCCCGGATTGGCGGAGAGGAGTTTTTGATCGCCCTCCCCGAGGCGGATTTATCCATGGCCCGCCCCATTGCCGAACGCCTGTGCCACGCGGTCCAAGATACGCCGTTTGACATTCCGGGTTTTGCGCCGCTGGCCCTGACTGCTTCGATCGGCCTCGCGATTGGTGGCCTTGCAATTGGCGATGCAAAATCCGGCTGGGCCGAACAGCCCTTTGCGGCGGTGATTGACCGGGCCGATCAGGCGTTGCTGGTTGCAAAATCCGCAGGCCGCAACCAAGTCACGATCAGCAAATCCGCGGCCTGACGGGGTTAGCGGTCAGTCATCCCCACGCGGCCGCCGTGGCGCACGCGCCCGGCGTTTCAGCGTCTCTTCTAACCGATCGGCCACCTCGGCCCGCGCTGCTGGCGTCATTTTCGCCAAATGGTCCAGTACAATGGTCTGGCCCCGCTCTTGCCGCTCCATAATCCGCACCGCCCCCGCCTCTAGCGCTTGGCGCAAAATGTTCACCTCAAACGGATCGGCCCGCAGCGCGGTCAGCACGGTTTGCAGATCGTCACGCATCTTTTGGCGGTCCGCACCCCTATTGGGGTTTGCCTGCACATAGGCGCGGCGCAAGGCTTTGCGATCCTCGGGGCTTAACGCTTCGGAGAACAGGCCAAAGCTAATATCGCGCGCGGTAATCTCATGCCGGTCCGGGCCAAACCGCCCCAAAATCGCACCGCCCACCACCCCTGCCACGGCCAAATTCAGCGCCAATGACACAAACAAAACCACCCGCCCCCAGCGAAAGGGCGGCTTTGACGGTGGGCGCAAACTGGGGTCGTTGGTCATCATCTATCCTTCGTCCAGAAAATCGTCAAAGCCGGGCAGGATGTTGTAGGTTTCCGCCACCACATCCATTGGCAAAAAGGTATC
>CBDTUV010000231.1:0-4919 GCA_965363575.1 uncultured Pseudorhodobacter sp.
AATCTTGTCAAAAAACGATGACAAAATGCGGGTATAGGGGTTGCGCACGCAGGTGAATGCAAAGGTTTTTTGGGCTTTGACCGTCCGCTCAATCAGCGCCTGGCTGTCCTCTTGCGCCCATTTGTGCAAACCGGCGGTCGAATCATGGATATCTCCATCAAAGAAGCGCCCATGATCGGAATAGAACATTATCTGACCAATCGTCGAACATGCACATTTCGGCACCACACGATAGATGACGCTTTCGCTTTCTGTCATCCATGTACCCGGAAAACCCATAAACCTCTGCCTCCATTGTCTTCGGTACCGTCTATACGGCGTTTACAAAGATTTCATTGCAAAAAAGCAAAGAAACTCTGTCTTTTCAATGACTGATAAAGCTATTTAGGGAAACAATGACCTAAAACAGGGCTTAGAGTTTCCGAAATGGCAAGAATCGCCTATATTCTGCTGTGCCACAAAGACCCCGAAGGGATCATTGCACAGGCCGAACGGCTGACCGAAGGGGGGGACTATGTCTCAATCCACTTTGACGGCCGGGCCCAAAGTCGCGATTTTGATAAACTCAAGGCCGCCTTGTCCATCAACCCCTCTGTCACCTTTGCACGCAAACGGCTGAAATGCGGCTGGGGCGAATGGAGCTTGGTTGCCGCCACCCTTTTGGCCGTCCGCGCTGCGGTAGAGGCCTTTCCGCGCGCCACGCATTTTTACATGCTGTCGGGCGATTGTATGCCGATCAAATCGGCAGAATATGTCCATGCGCTGTTGGACCGCGACGACGTGGATTACATTGAAAGTTTTGATTTCTTCAAATCCGAATGGATCAAAACCGGTATCAAAGAAGAGCGTCTGATTTATCGCCACTGGTTCAACGAGCGCACGCATAAACCCCTGTTCTACGCCTCAATGGCCATTCAAGACAGGCTTGGCATGACCCGCAATATCCCTGCCGATTTGCAGATCCAAATTGGCAGCCAATGGTGGTGCCTGCGCCGCCGCACGATTGAATCATTGCTCGATTTTTGTGACCGCCGCCGTGATGTCATGCGGTTTTTCAGCACCACTTGGATCCCGGATGAGACTTTTTTCCAAACCCTCGTCCGCCATTTGGTTGCGGAGCATGAAATTCAAACCCGCACGCTGACTTTTTTGATGTTTACCGATTACGGCATGCCGGTGACGTTTTATAATGACAACTATGACCTTTTGCTCAGCCAAGATTACCTTTTTGCCCGCAAAATCTCGGCTGATGCGACCGACCTCAAGGAACGCTTGGGCAGTCTCTATGCGGCAAAAGATGTCCATTTCCCGGTGTCGAACGAAGGCCGCAGCCTGTTTCAATTTCTGACAGGTCGGGGTCGTATCGGCCGCCGTTTTGCGCCGCGCTTTTGGGAAACCGAAAGCAGTCTGGGGCGCGAGCGCACCTTGCTGATGGTGATTTGCAAGAAATGGCATGTGGCCAAGCGTTTGGTGGAGCGGATGCGCAGCGTGACCGGCCTGCCCGCAGTGGATTATTTGTTCAATGAGGCAACGACCCCCTTGCCAGATTTGGGCGGCATCCAATCCACGCTGGAAAAACGCACACGCCACCGGCGCGCGCTTGTCCGCATGTTGTTTGACTACTGGGAGACGGACACGCTGATCGTCTGCATTGACCCCGCGAATGTGGATCTGATGCAAGATTTCGCCGCTGATAAATCAACCGTCCGCCTGCTTGAAGTGGACTGTGATTTTAGCGACGAATATCTGATCGGCCATGCCCGCCGCGTGGGCCTTGCGGGCGATCGCACCCCGCAAGAAGTGATCGACCGTCTGCTGCCGACCATCCGCTATGACGTGAAATTTGAAAGCGACAAGATCAGGGACGCCGACTTCAACAACCTTCGCCGCATTCGCGAGTCCGCCTCATCGGGCGATAATGCGGTGGCCTTGGCGGTGTTTCTTGATATTAGTATTGAAAAAGCGCGTGAGATTGCGGAAACCAACTACCTCTTTGTGGATTAAGACATGGCCTATAGCTACGACGACACCAATATCTTTGCCCGCATCCTGCGCGGTGAGATTCCCAATAAAACCGTGCTGGAAACCGACCACACCTTGGCGTTCCATGATATTGCCCCCGCAGCCCCGGTGCATGTGCTGGTGATCCCCAAGGGCGCCTATGTCAGCTTTGACCATTTCGCGGCCCAAGCGTCCGAGGCCGAGATTGTTGATTTCCACCGCGTGGCGGCGTCGGTTTGTACCATGATGGGTGTGTCTCTTGATGCAGGCGCAGGGTTTCGCGCAATCACCAACGCAGGCGAGCATGGGGTGCAAGAGGTGCCGCATTACCATTTGCACATTCTGGGCGGCCGTCCGATGGGCCGGATGATCAGCCAATAACCCGCAAGAAACGGGTCGTCACAGCTGTGGTTCGCTGGCTATTTGGGGCAAACCACAGCAGGAGGCCTTTATGCAAATCCGTTTCACCCCCATCCCCACCGCAGTTGTCCGTGCCTATCAGGCAGGCGGTCTTGATGCGAACGGCCAAGTGCCCGAGCGCCACGTCTCGGACGGCGATGGAAACCCGTGCCGCCACTGCCTAAAGATGATCCCCAAAGGGGCCGCAATGCTGGTTCTGGCCCACCGCCCCTTTCCCGCACCCCAACCCTATGCCGAGCTTGGCCCGATTTTCCTGTGCGCCACTGCTTGCGCGGCAGGTGGCGGTGGCGAGGTGCCGGAAGTCCTGAACTCAGCCGCCTATATCTTGCGTGGATATGGCCCTGATGACCGCATCGTCTATGGTACGGGCGGCGTTGTGCCCTTGGCCGACATTCCCACAGGCGCTGCGACCCGCTTGGCTGACCCACGCGTTTCATACGTTCACGCCCGCTCTGCCAGCAACAATTGCTATCACCTGCGGATTGACCCTGCCTAAGGCGTTATAAAATGGAGGCGCAAAGCGCCGCTGATGTGTTTCGCGCTTGGCCCGCGCGGGGCGTGCTCCGCACGGGGATATTTAAGAACAGAAAAAGAGGGAGGCGCGGGTTTTAATGCGCCTCGGCCCAGTTTGCGCCTTGGCCTGCGTCTACGGTGATGGGCACTGTCAAATGCACCGCTGGATGGGCCGCGCCTTCCATAATGGCGCGCGCCGCTTTGATCAGCGGGCCTGTGGCATCCTCGGCCACCTCAAACAGCAATTCATCATGCACTTGCAGCAGCATCTTGGCATCAATCCCGGCAATCGCCTTCGGCATCCGCACCATCGCGCGGCGGATGATATCGGCTGCGGTGCCTTGGATCGGCGCGTTGATCGCAGCACGTTTGGCAAACCCTGCGGCGGGGCCTTTGGCATTGATCTCAGGCGTGTGGATTTTGCGGCCGAACAAGGTTTGGACGTATCCCTTATCCTTGGCGAATTGTACCGTCGCATCCATATATTCGCGGATACCGGGGAAGCGTTCAAAGTAGCGATCGATGAACCCTTGCGCCTCGGCCCTTGGGATACGCAGATTGCGGGCAAGGCCAAAGCCGGAAATGCCGTAAATCACCCCGAAATTGATCGCTTTGGCTTGGCGACGTATGCTTGGGTCCATGCCTTCGACCGGCACGCCGAACATTTCCGACGCGGTCATGGCGTGGATATCAACCCCATCCTTAAACGCCTGTTTCAACGCAGGAATATCGGCGACATGGGCCAGGATGCGCAGCTCAATCTGGCTGTAGTCAAGGCTGACAATCACCCGGCCCTTGGGCGCCACAAACGCCTCTCGGATACGGCGGCCTTCGTCTGATCGCACGGGGATGTTTTGTAGGTTTGGATCGGTTGATGATAACCGCCCCGTGACCGCGCCCACCAGCGAATAAGACGTATGCACGCGACCGGTTTCCGGGTTGATATGGCCTTGCAGCGCATCGGTATAGGTCGATTTCAGCTTTGCCAATTGCCGCCAATCCAGCACAAGACCGGGCAGCTTGTGTTCTGTGGCCAAATCCTCCAGCACATCAGCCCCCGTGGCATAGGCCCCGGTTTTGCCCTTCACACCGCCGGGCAGGCTCATTTCATCGAACAAGATCTCACCCAACTGCTTGGGCGAGCCCACATTGAAGGGCCGCCCCGCCATGGTCTGGATTTCATCCTCCAGCCCGGCCATTTTCTGAGCAAACGTGTTGGACATCCGCGACAGCGTATCGCGGTCCACCTGAATGCCCGCCATTTCCATCTGCGCCAGCACAGGGACCAAAGGGCGCTCCAGCGTTTCATAGACCGTCGTCACTTGCTTGGTATGCAACAAGGGTTTGAACATCTGCCACAGCCGCAAGGTAATATCCGCATCTTCGGCGGCGTATTTCACCGCCTCATCCACTGGCACGCGGTCAAAGGTGATCTTCGCTTTGCCAGCCCCCAACAAGGATTTGATCGGAATAGGCGCATGGCCCAGATAAAGGTCAGACAGCGCGTCCATGCCGTGATTGTGCAAGCCCGCGTTCAGCGCCGAAGACATCAGCATTGTGTCATCAATCGGGGCCACGGCCACGCCCTGACGCGCAAAGATCTTGGCGTCATATTTCATATTCTGGCCGATTTTCAGGATGCTCGCATCCTCCAGCATCGGGCGCAGCATGGCCAGCGCTTGGTCAAGTGGTAGTTGCCCTTCCATCAGGTCCGTTGACCCGAACAGATCACCGCCGCCTTGCTTGTGACCCAGTGGAATATAGCAGGCCCGCCCCGGTTCAATACACAGTGAAATCCCCACCAATTCGGCCAGCATTTCATCCAGACTGGTGGTTTCGGTATCCACAGCGACATAGCCGCGCGCATAGGCCTGATCAATCCAGACCTGCAGCGCGGCCTCGGTGCTGACATTTTCGTACTTGGCATGATCAAAGGGCAGGGCAGGGGCGTCTGTGACCGCCGCCTCGGGGGCCACAGGTGCGGC
>CBDTUV010000232.1:0-4916 GCA_965363575.1 uncultured Pseudorhodobacter sp.
GTTCGCCTTGGACTTTTCCGGTTTGGCCGTTCACCACAAAGCGAAAGGTTTTGCCATTGTATTTATAGGCGGCCATCCAAATCGGCAGCAAGATATGCTTGAAAGTTTCATCCCGGTGCTGGGTACTGATCTGCCCGATGCGCTGTTCATCGCCGCCGATATCGCGGGCGACATCACTGGCGATGACTTGCGCCATTTTGGCATGGGCGTCCGCGTTGCCATCGGCCAACCCAACGGTATAGCCTTCGGCCACGAACCCCGCCAGATAATCGGGGCTGTAGGGTTGCAGCGCGTTCAGATCCCAAGGCGCCAGTCCTTCGGTATAGCTGCGCGGCAGGCTTTGGGAGGCAAGCACCAACACATCATCAAAGAACCGCGCCACCCGGCCCGACACTGATTGCCAGCGGGTTTTGCGCACTTGTTCTTGGCGCTGTTGGCGCTTGCCGTTTACCTCTACCGTGACCATCCGTGTTTCATAATAATAGGTGCCGCGTTGGCCGGAGTAGGACGAGGTCGTGTCGGCGTCAAAGGTCCAATAGGGGACATAGATGCCCGACAGCGCGCGACCTTTGCGGGCGTAGTCTACTAACCCGTTGGGCGCAAACCACAAGCGCCCCAGCCATTCTGCCATGGCCGCGCGGGCGGTGCGTTCATCCAGTTGAAACGGCACCAGCGCTTGCGGTTTTATCTGGCGGTTGGTGCCTGTGCCGATGACCACAGGGGTTGCACAAAACGGACATCTGCTTGCGTGTTCTGCGCCCGAAAATTCCACCAACGCACCACAATTCGAACATGGGGTGGTTTGCGGTTCTTCCATCGCTGATTGCGGCAGATCATCGCGCAACCCGCGCGCGAGGTCCAGTTCACCCAGTGCTGTGGCAAGGCTGGATTGGGCGGCTTGCGGGATGGTTTGGGTATTGCCGCAATGGTCGCAGACCAATTCGGTTTGGCCCGGCGCAAAGCGCAGGTCGGCCCCGCAACTGTCGCAGGGCCACCGGTTTTCTTGGCGCGCGGTCATGCCTTCCCTCGTTTATGCGGCAGGGGGCGGCGGCGGCGCGATGGTGAAAAGCTGTGCCAGTTCCGCAATCTCACCTGCCGGTTTCCAACCGTCTTGGCCTGCGGTCCAGACCTGCGTGTCACGGCTGAATTTGCCGTCCGTGATCATGCGGCCAAGGTGGCTGCGTGAGAACGGGCCGTTGGTGGCACCACCCTCGGCGGTGTGCCACAGCTTTTCCGGTGGCGGTGGCGGTGGTGGGGTTTGCGCCGGGGCGGCAGCAGGGACAGCCCCCCACGGCCCCATGTTTTGCGCCATGCCCATGCCCATACCGGCACCCATGCCCGCCCCCATTGCGGCGCCCATGCCCGCCCCCATGGCCGAGCCGGGTTGCGTCATGCTTTCAGCCGCGCTGAACTGCGTGTAGCGGTTCAAATCGCCCACGATGCCCATCGAGGTGCGCTTGTCCAGCGCGGCCTCTACCGCCTCTGGCAGCGAGATGTTTTCGATGTAAAGTTCAGGCAACGACAGGCCGTAGTCTGCGATTTGTGGGTTGATCGCCGTGGCGACCAGTTTGCCCAGATCGGCGGTATTGGCCGCCATATCCAGAACGGCGATGTTAGAGGCGGCCAAAGCGCGGCTCATTTCCTGCAAGATCACGTTGCGGATTTGAAAGCTGATTTCATCGGCGGTGAATTCGCCGTCAGTGCCGACGATCTCAAGCATGAATTTGGCAGGGTCAGTGACGCGCATCGAATAGGTGCCGAAGGCGCGGATGCGCACGGGGCCAAATTCGGGGTCGCGGGTCATGATCGGGTTTTTGGTGCCCCATTTCATATCGTTAAAGCGGGTGGTGTTGATGAAATAAATCTCAGACTTGAACGGCGATTGAAAGGCGTGGTCCCAATGTTGCAGGCTGGTCATGATCGGCATGTTGTTGGTTTCCAACATGTACAGACCGGGGCCAAAGACATCGGCCATTTGCCCTTCGTGGATGAACACGGCGGCTTGGCCTTCGCGCACGGTCAGTTTCGCGCCGTATTTGATCTCATTGCCTTGCCGTTCAAAGCGCCAGACCATGGTGTCGCGGGTGTCATCTGTCCAAGCGATGACGTCGATGAATTGGCCTTTGAGGAAGTCGAAAACCATGTGCAAACTCCTAGCTGTCGCCGCCGACAAGGGCTTCGGCGAGTTGGTCGATGATGGGGCGGGCCTGCGCGGCTGTCATGCCGGGGGTCAGGCGTTTGTCGTAAAGCATTCGCAGCATCATCTCATCCATCGGGGTGAGGAGCGCGAATTCTTGGTCGTCGTTAAAGATAGAGGGGCGCGCGGCGGGACTGTCATTGGGCAGGCCGAGGCCTTGGGTGATTTCTTCATGCAGGCAAGACAGGTGCAAAAGGTCGGGATGTTCGGCGCGGATCACGGCAAAGGCGCGTTCGATCTGGTTTGTGCCATCGTCAATGGAATAGGTGACCTGGCAATAGGTTGAGGGCGGCATGTCGATGATAGAGCGCAGTTCCGCCCCGCCAATCGCAGGATCGGCGCGGCGCACGGTGGGGGCGATGGCCTTAATCTCATCCGTGTTGAGGATTTGTAGGTGAAAGTTGATGCCGGTAGAGGCCAGCGCGATGGGATGCCCTGTGAGGCGTTGCAGGCGGGCAAGGAAGGACGCGGTGCGGGCGCGCTCAATCGCGTGGCGAGCCTTTGGGACCGAGGCGCCAAAGGCAAGACCCACGCGCACGGGTTTGTCCCAACGGCGCAGGCGTTTTTCGTTGGCGCGCGCGATAAGGGTGCCAGAAGAGCTGTCGAATTCATCAAAGAACGCGATGCGGATGAAGTTATTGGCCAGCATCCGGGCGGAAAAGGGTGCGTCTTTGGACCCCGTATCAGTGCGCATAAGACCTTGGGACAGCAGTTGTGCCTGAACGTCTGCGTAGTAGTTGCGCAAGGCGGCACTGGCGGCCGACGGCTGGAGATCTGCCGGTTTTTCGCTGCGGGGTTGGGGTGGTTGGGCCGCACGCCCGGCGATGGGTTGGTTAGGCGCAACGCACCCCACCAGAAAGGCGGCAGAGGCGGCTATCAAAGCCACCCCTTTCAAGGTTTTAAATCGGGGACGCAAGGCGTGCATTCAGCGGCTTTCTTTAGGCTAAGGTCAGGCTTTGACGCCGATAGTATCGCCCAAACCATCCTTGCGCGACTTGGCCGAGGCGAGGGTGTCGCGCAGTTCATGCTCCATCTTGACCAATTCAACCTCGGCTGCGGCGCGTTTTGCCTTGCCTTCATCGGCAATCGCCAGGCTTTCGTTGATCGTAGCGATCAGGGTCGCGTTGGCTTGTTTCACCGCCTCAATATCAAACACGCCGCGTTCCATTTCGGTGCGCACGATGCGGTTGGTGTGTTGCAGGTTTTCGGCGTTTGAGGTGAGCAACTCATTGGTCAGATCATTGGCCGAGCGGATGCTTTCGGCGGCTTCGCGCGACCGCTGGATGGTCACGGCTTGGGCCAGTTGGGTTTCCCACAAAGGCACGGTGTTCATTAGTGTCGAGTTGATCTTGGTCACCAAGCTTTTGTCGTTTTCTTGCACCAAACGGATTGAGGGCAAGGATTGCATCGTCACCTGACGGGTCAGTTTCAGGTCATGCACCCGGCGTTCCAGATCATCGCGGGCGGCGCGCAGGTCGCGCAACTCTTGCGCTTTCATCACCTGTTTTTCTTCGGGGGCGGCTTTGACCTCAGCCTCTTTGGCGGGGATGTCGTTCGCATCAAGGTCTTTCAGCTTTGCCTCACCCGCCGCAATATAAAGCGCCAGTTCTTCATAAAAGGTCAGGGTTTTGTCATAAAGCACATCCAAGGATTTGATGTCTTTGAGCAAGGTATGTTCATGGCCCAGCAGGGTTTCGGTGATCTTGTCGATCTGGCCTTGCACGTCTTCAAACTTGGCCACGAAATTGGCAAAGGGGGCGGCGCGGCCCAGCAGTTTTTCCCACCACGTCCGCTGACGGCGCACGTCGAGTTCCGACACCGAAAACCCGCGAATGGTGCTGACCATATTGCGCAGGCTGTCGCCGGCCGGGCCTACATCTTTGTTCTTCACATCGGCCAGCATTTCTTGGGAAATGACCTGCAATTCGGCCTGCGCACCCGACCCGAACGAGATGATCGACTGGGTGTTGCCCATATCAATTTCGGCCATCCGCTTTTTGATCTCAACGGCATGGGCGGGGGCTGCGGCCTCTAGCGTGATCAGCTCGCGGCCCGGTTCGGGCAGCACAACGGCGGTGACTTTCTCAATCTCTGCCAAGGCGGCACTGGCTTTTTGTTGGATCGTATCGGTCATCTGGGCCTCATCACTGTTTTACAGGTTTCTGGTCACCCCCCTTGCGGAGCGCATCGTGCAATACACTAATATCTATATCCAAAGCAGCATTGTTTCTCAATCGAATAGAGTCGGCCTTGTCCTTGTAGGATTGTTCGACTTGGGACAGAAAACGAACGAAAGCCGCGCGTCGCGCGCTGGCCACGTTGGGACGGCGCGGACCTGCGCGACTACAACCCCTTTTGCGGCAAGAGGCGTTGCGCGATTCTGGAACGGTTCTGTGCCACTTATAGATCCCCGAAAACGGTGATGACGATCAAGGCCATCAGCATCACGGCGACCATCAAAATTTTGAGGTCAAAAGAAAGTGCCTGCATTTAAAAACCCCAAGCTTTGGTATGCTTTCACGCGGTTTCGCCGACGAATGCAGCAGAGTTCGGGAGCGATTACGCCTCTAGCCGCAGGCGGTCGCGCAGGACTTCGATTTCGACGTTCAGGTCGGTGTGATTGTCAGACAAAAGCGCTGTGGTGCGGCTGGCGAAATTGGTTTCTAGATCGGTCAGCAGCGCCTCGTAATCGTTGCGGATCTTTGGGTCGCGGTTTTGG
>CBDTUV010000233.1:0-4911 GCA_965363575.1 uncultured Pseudorhodobacter sp.
TGTGTGGCGTGGCTATCGCATTTTCTGGGCCACCACGCGCCGGGCTTGCGCGACATCCGGGCAACCGCGCGGGCAATGCATCATGTAGGTCTGGCGCATGGCCGCGCAATTGAGGTGATGCGCGGGCTTGGCATGGGCAATCTGGGGGCTGTTTGCAACATGGAATACGCGGCCCCCGCTGATGACACACCGCAAGCCGCCGCCGCTGCCAGCCTTTACGATGGTTACTATAATCGCTGGTTCCTGTCCGCGATGTTCAAAGGCAAATACCCCGCCGATGTGCTGGAAGGTCTTGGCCCGCATATGCCGCAAGGCTGGCAGGACGACATGGCGACAATTGCAGCACCCGTCGATTGGGTCGGCATCAATTACTACACCCGTAAGCTGATCGCCCCTGCCCCCGGTCCGTGGCCCGCCCATGCAGAGGTAGGCGGTCCTTTGCCCAAAACCCAGATGGGCTGGGAAATCTATCCCGAGGGACTGGAGTTCTTCTTGCGCCGCACGGCAGTTGACTATTCGGGAGACCTGCCGATCTATGTCACAGAAAACGGTATGGCCGGGGCGGATGTTTTGGTGGATGGCGCGGTGGATGATGCCGCCCGGATCGACTATCTGGCGCAGCATCTAGGTGTTGTGAAACGGGTGGCGGCGGATGGCGTCCCGGTCAAAGGCTATTTTACATGGTCCTTGATGGACAACTTTGAATGGGCGCTCGGCTATGAAAAGCGGTTTGGCCTGATCCATGTGGATTTCGAAACCTTGCAGCGCACCCCCAAAGCATCCTATCACGCGTTAAAGGCCGCGATGTCGCGCAACGCCTAAGCATCGGAGCAGCCTTATGTCCTCTCACCTTGATCCTCGATTGTCTTTGGTTGCCGATATTGGCGGCACCAATACACGCGTGGCCCTGGCGGATGGCAAGGTTTTGCGAGAGGGAACAATTCGCCGGTTTCGCAACGCCGACTTTGCGGGGCTAGCAACGATCTTGCGCGCCTATCTTGCGGACCAATCTGGGGTTGCTTGTGCGGGCGCTTGCGTTGCGGTGGCGGGGCCGGTGGCAAATGGCGTGGCCACGATGACCAACCTTGATTGGACCATCGATGGGGCCACTTTGACCCGCGCCACCGGGGCCGAGGTCGTGGCAATTCTGAACGACCTTCAGGCGCAGGGCCATGCCTTGGGCCATATCGCGCCCGAAAACCTGCGCCAGATCATCGGGCAAGCCGAACCTGATGCGGAAGCGGCCAAGCTGGTGATCGGGGTCGGGACGGGTTTTAACGCGGCCCCAGTTCATGAAACCCCTTGGGGGCGAATGGTTGCGGCCTCGGAATGCGGCCATGTAAATTTACCGGTGCGGAGCGAGGCGGACCTCAGGCTCGCCCAATTCGTGGAAACCGCGCATGGATTTCCGGGGGTTGAGGATGTTTTGTCAGGCCGCGGGTTGGAGCGGCTGTTTGCCTTTGTTTCCAAAGAAGCGGGCGCGCCAGCCGAGGCAACGGCTGCCGCGATTATGGACGGTTTGGCCAATGAGGCAGGGGCTGGGCTTGCCACCGATACCGCCCGTTTGTTTGCCCGGCTTTTGGGGGCCGAGGCGGGGAACCTCGCCCTCACCCACTTGCCTTTTGGTGGGATTTATCTGTGTGGCGGGGTTTCTCGGGCAATTGGGCCGCATTTGTTGGCCATGGGGTTTGAACCGGCGTTTCGCGATAAAGGCCGCTTTTCGGGCTTTATGAATAACTTTTCCGTCTCGGTGGTTGAGGATGATTATGCCGCCCTGACAGGCTGTGCCGTCTATCTGGATCGGGGCGCGCAAGGGTGAATATCCGCATGTGAATCGCGCGCGGACATTTTTATAAGCCATTGATATATAATGAATATGCGATTTTTCTTCATAAAGTATTAACCCGCAATCGCAGCCATATCTTGCCGCGACCAGCAGGGCCAAAAACGACTAACATCCATCAGACAGAGCGGCCCTGCACGGGGCTCGTGCAGCGGTTTGGCGGGGTCTCAATGGCCCCGCCAAACCGGGTTGCCGCAAGTCAGCTTAAGGCGGCGAGAACCGCCCGTTTGGTCATGACACCACACAGATGCGCGCGGTAGTCGGCGCTGCCGTGCAGATCTGCGATCATGTCATCGGCAGGCAGCGTCAGGCCTGCAAGGGCATCGGCGGAGAAGTTGGCAGACAGCGCTGCCTCCGCCTCATTCCAGCGGAACACGCCGTTATTGGACGCCCCCGTAACAGCCACCCGCACCCCATCCGCGAATTTAGCCACAAACACGCCGACCAGCGCAAAGCGCGATGCGGGTTGGACAAATTTGATATAGGCGGCTTTTTCAGGGACCGGGAATTTCACCGCCGTTACAATCTCACCTTCCTCAAGTACGGTTTCAAACATACCAAGGAAATAGTCATCCGCCGCCACTTCGCGGGTGTTGGTCACGATGATCGCCCCCGACCCAAGGGCGGCTGCCGGATAGCAGGCCGAGGGGTCATTGTTGGCGATGGACCCGCCGATGGTGCCACGGTTGCGCACGGCTGGATCACCGATTTGGCCTGCGAGGGCGGCAAGGGCCGGGTAGTATTTCAACGCCTCCTTGGCCACCACGGCATGGGTTGTCGCGCCACCGATGGTCACGCCACCATCGCCTTGGCATACGCCTTGCAGTTCGGGGATGCGGGTTAAGCTGACCAACGTGCCGGGATCCGCGAGGCGCTGTTTCATCGTGGGCAGCAAGGTTTGCCCGCCAGACAAGGCTTGCGCGCCATCGCCAAGCGCTGCCACCGCATCGGCCAGTGTTTTTGGCTTTATCAGATCAAAATTATACATGCTTGGCCTCCCTTAAACTTTGTTCATTGCGGCCCACACGCGCGCAGGCGAGACGGGCATATCAATATGGGTGACATGGGTGTGGCCTGCGCGGTGCAGCGCATCAATCACCGCATTGACCACGGCAGGCGGCGAGCCGATTGCACCCGCCTCACCACAGCCTTTTACCCCCAAGGGGTTATGGGTGCAGGGCGTGATGCAGCTGTGATCAACCGTATAGAACGGCACATCATCGGCGCGCGGCATCGCGTAGTCCATGTAGGACCCGGTAAGCAGCTGGCCATTTGCATCATAGCTGGTGGATTCGAGCAGCGCTTGCCCGATCCCCTGCCCTACGCCGCCGTGGACTTGGCCATCAACGATCATCGGGTTCATCACATTGCCAAAATCATCGGCGCAGGTGAAGGACGCGATTTCGACGCGGCCTGTATCGGGGTCCACCTCTACCTCGCAGGCGTAGGCGCCGGCGGGATAGGTAAAGTTGGCGGGATCATAGAAGGCGGTTTCCTCTAGCCCCGGTTCCAGCGTTTCCAGCGGGTAGTTGTGCGGGACGTAAGCCGAGAACGCGATTTCGCCAAAGGTTTTGGCCTTGTCGGTGCCAGCCACGCTAAAGCTGCCATCCTTGAACTCAATATCCTGTTCCGACGCCTCTAGCATATGGGCGGCGATTTTCTTGCCTTTGGCGATGATTTTATCCACCGCCTTGGTCATCGCGGACCCTGCCACGGCAAGCGAGCGCGAGCCGTAAGTGCCCATACCGAAGGGGATTTTCGACGTATCGCCATGCACGATTTCGACGCTGCTTGCCGGGATGCCCAGTTGTTCGGCGACAATTTGGGCGAACACGGTTTCGTGGCCTTGGCCGTGGCTGTGCGCGCCGGTCATCACGCTGATGTTGCCCGTGGCGTTGACGCGCACGGTGGCGGCATCAAACAGGCCTACGCGTGCGCCAAGGACGCCGACGAGGTTAGAGGGGGCGATGCCGCACGCCTCAATCCACGTGCTAAGGCCTAAGCCCCGCAATTTGCCCGCTTTGGCGCTGGCGGCGCGGCGGGCCTCAAAACCTGCAAGGTCGCCGAGTTCGGTCATTTTATCCATCGTCGCCTGATAATTCCCGATGTCATAGACAAGGCCCACGGGCGATGTGTAGGGGAATTGATCAGGGGTCAGCAGGTTTTTGCGCCGAATTTCGGCTTGGTCGATCCCCAACTCACGCGCGCATTTGTCGACGATGCGTTCGATGCTGAACGTCGCCTCGGGCCGGCCTGCACCACGGTAGGCATCGACCGGGGCGGTGTTGGTGAACACGGTTTTGACGTTCACATAGACCAGCGGGGTCTTATACGGCCCCGCCATCAGCGTGCCATGCAAGAAGGTCGGCGTGGCGGTCGAAAAATTCGACAGATACGCGCCGACATTGGCCAGCGTTTCGGTGCGCAGGGCCAAAAACTCGCCATCCTTGGTGGTGGCGAGTTGGATTTTGGTCACATGGTCGCGGCCATGCGCATCGGACAGGAAGGATTCCGACCGTTCCGCCACCCATTTGACGGGGCGGTTGATGGCTTTTGCGGCGGCAAGAACGGCGGCCTCCTCGCCGTAGTGAAAGATTTTTGAGCCGAAACCACCGCCGACATCCGGGGCAATCACGGTCAGTTTGTTTTCGGGGATGCCCATGACGAACGCCGCGATGAGCAGGCGGTGAAGGTGGGGGTTTTGGCTGGTGGTATAGAGTTTATAGTCGCCCGTGCCTGCATCATAATCCGCAAGCGAGGCGCGCGGTTCCATCGCGTTGGGAATAAGGCGGTTGTTGACCAGTTCCAGCGTGGTGACATGGGGGGCGTTTTTGAAGGCCTCATCCACGGCGGCGCGGTTATCTTCTATCCAGCCCCAGTCAAAGCATTGGTTGGTGCCGATTTCATCATGGACGAGGTTGGTGCTGTCGGCCAAAGCGGCGGCCATATCGACCACGGCGGGCAGTTCGGTGATATCGGCGTCGATGGCGGCTGCGGCGTCGCGGGCTTGCTGGTAGGTTTCGGCCACCACCATGGCGTAGGCATCACCGACATGGCGGACTTTGCCA
>CBDTUV010000234.1:0-4906 GCA_965363575.1 uncultured Pseudorhodobacter sp.
TCATCACGCGCAAGATGCTGGGCAAACAGGCGAGCAAGGTCAAAATCTGGGACCGCGATATCAATGATGATTGAAACGGGGGCGGTTTGCCCGCCTTTTAGTTCAAAACCACAATCGCCGTGTTCAGCGCGGTGGCAAGGCTGACCCATGCCAAATAGGGCAGGAACATCACGGCCGACAAACGGTCGCTGTTCCATTCGCGCCGGACAAACAGTGCGATCAGCAACCACATCCCAATGATCACCAACAACGCCGCAAACGGCTGATGCGCGGCAAAGAACACTGGCGACCACAGGAAGTTCAGCGCCATCTGCCCCCACCACAGCCCCACAGCGCCGCCATACATCCATTTGCGCGCGCCGACACAGCCGATCAGGATGTAAAGCACGGTCCAAACCGGACCAAACAGCCAATTGGGCGGGCTGAACCACGGCTTTATCAGCGTGGCATACCATTCACCCGGTACAGTGTTGATGCCAATCGTGGCCCCGATCACCACAATCGCCGCGACAAATACGCCGTAGGTTATCACAGTCCGTATCATAGGCCCCTCACTCAGTCGCGCGGGCTTCTGACACCAGCATGATCGGAATACCGTTACGGATGGGAAAGGCCATTTTCGCGGCCTTAGACACCAATTCCTGCGCCTGCGCGTCGTAAGACAGCGTGGTCTGCGTCATCGGGCACATCAAGGCTTCCAACATCCGACGGTCAATGACGGGCGCATTTTGGGCAGTACCCTCGGCGCTTTCACTTGGATCAACGGTCATTGCATAATCTCCTCAGCCGACCCGCCCCGCAGGGCAAATTCGATCAATGTCACCATGGTTTCGCGCCGGGTGATCAAGGTTGGCGCCTCTAGCAGCGCTTGCTTATCCTCGGGCGAAAACGGGCAGAGCATGGACAGCGAGTTGATCAACAACTCTTCATCCGCCTCACCCAGGCTTTCCCAATCGGTCGACAGCTCTAGCGATTCAAAGAACCGCTGCAACAGGTCCATAAACGCTGGTCGGTCAAAGGCTTCGTCATGCTCGGCAATGCCTTGGTCACGCTCAAATCCGTGCCAGTCAACGCGCGCGCGACGGTAGGGCGAAAAACCCTTGATCTCTTCGCGCAGACGAAACCGCGACACGCCCGAAAGCGTCACCATATAGCGGCCATCCTCGGTTTCGGAAAAGCCGCTCAAACGGCCTGCGCAACCGATGGATTGCAGCTTTGCCTCACCACCGCCGGCACTGGCTGGCACCTCACGCGTTTGGATCATGCCGATCAACCGCGCCGGGGTTTTCATGCAATCTTCCAGCATCTGCAAATAGCGCGGCTCAAATATATGCAGCGGCAACCGCGCGCGGGGCAAGAGCAGCGCACCGGGCAGCGGAAAAAGCGGGATCGTATCGGGGAGGTCAGATATGTGTTTCATGATCAGCAGCTAGGCCGCATTTCCACTTAGGCAAATATGATTGACGAAAGTTTTCGGCGCCCCTTCAGGGCAATCGGATCTTTCGGCGGCAGCGCATCAAAAATGGTGAAAAGCTGGGTTTTGGCGGCGGCCTCATTCCACTCACGATCCCGCCGGAATAGGTCCAGCAACATATCCACCGATTCCTCAACCTTGCCCGCAGCGTGCAAGGCTGTCGCAAGATCAAACCGGGCTTGCAGGTTGTCGGGGTCGGCCTCAACGGCGGCGCGCAGCTCTGCCTCGGGGCCAGCGTTTGCGGCCTGATGGATCAGGGCGATTTGGGCGCGCACGGCCTCAACCTCTTTGGCAGTGGCGATTTTGGTTGGTACGGCGGCCAACGCAGCCTCGGCCTGCGGCACCTGATCCAGCGCCAGATGCGACCGCAAAAGGCCACCGTAAGCCACTGCATTTTCAGGCTCTTCTTCTAAAATCGCGGCAAAGGTTTCCAGCGCGTCTGCCGCCTCGCCTTCGGTCAGCATGGTTTCTGCGGCTTCAATCGCGTCACTCAGGCCGCCATCGCCGCCAAGTGCTGCGGCCTTATCCACAAAGGCTTTCAGTTCCGATGCAGGCAGCGCGCCTTGGAACCCATCCACCGGCTTGCCTTGGAAAAACGCATAGACCATGGGAATCGATTGAATGCGCAACTGGGCCGAGATGTTGGGGCTTTCATCGACATTGATCTTGACCATGCGGACGCGGCCTTTGGCCGCTGTCACAGCCGCCTCTAGCGCTGGCCCAAGCTGTTTGCACGGGCCACACCATGGCGCCCAGAAATCCACGATCACCGGAACCTCGGCACTGCCGTCAATCACATCGGCGACAAAGCTGGCCTCGGTGCCATCTTTGATCAAATCTACGTCAGGGGCGGTATCGGCCCCACCCAATTGGTCACCAAACGTCAACATAGCATCCCTCTTTCGTCATATCAGTTGTCCCTTATATGCGCATCCAAGGGCAAAAGGCCAAGGGGCTTTGCAAGAATGCATCGGCGCAGTAGCGTGCATTTTACAACCAAAGGAGCCGTTGATGCCCATTCTGATGTGTTTTGGCGATAGTAATACCCACGGAACGCCCCCGATCACCGAGCGCGGCATTTATGCGCGCTATGATGCGGCCACGCGCTGGCCTACGCGGGCTGTGGCGCAGTTAGGGCCAGATTGGGCGCTGGTCGAGGAAGGGCTGCCGGGGCGCACCACCTGTTTTGATGACCCGATGATGGGCGACCATATGAACGCGGTTATCGGCCTGCGCATTGCGCTGAATTCCCATGGGCCGCTGGAGTATATGACGCTGATGCTGGGCACCAATGACGTCAAAGCGCGGTTTGGTGCATCAGCCGAACGGATTGTGGCGGGGATTGCGGGGTTGGTTGATATGGCGCTGGCCCCGGAAATGGCCGCGCGGCACCCAAGTCTGCGCATCTTGCTGATCGCCCCGCCGCCTGTGCAAGAAATCGGCGCTTTGGCGGGTGAATTCATCGGCGCTGCCGCCAAAGGGCAGGCCTTGGCGCCCTTGCTGCAAACCTATGCCGCCACCCGCGGGCTTGGGTTTCTGGATGCAGGACGCGTGCTGCAAACCAGCCCGATCGACGGCATCCACTTTGCCGCCAAAGGCCACGCAGCCCTCGCCATCGCCGCTGCACAGGCGCTCAAAGCACTTTGACCTGCCATTTCATCTTGGCCCAAATACCTAAAACATCACCCGCGCCGGGCGATCAATTCGGCATGTAAACCACGCGCTGCCACAATAACCCCCGGCGTGCGCGGATCGCTTGTGTTGAACCGCAAATCTGCCCCCATGCCATCACTGACCACCGCCCCGGCCCGCGTGGCAA
Source organism: uncultured Pseudorhodobacter sp. (assembly GCA_965363575.1). Taxonomy (GTDB): domain Bacteria; phylum Pseudomonadota; class Alphaproteobacteria; order Rhodobacterales; family Rhodobacteraceae; genus Pseudorhodobacter. The sequence goes on from CBDTUV010000234.1 coordinate 3,294, forward strand.
TCAGCGCGCCGGCTGCGATGTCCCATTCCCATGTCGGGTGAAAGGCCAGCATCGCATCAAACCGCCCTTCTGCAACAAGGCACAAACGATAGGCAAGCGATGGCCTAAACGCGCGGTGCAGGTCTGGCACGCCGCCGGGCCAATGTTGGGTCTGCATATTGGGTTTAGAGGTCAGCACGCTTGCCCCCATCACCCCTGCCTGCGCGCTGGCGCGGATGGGCTGGCCGTTCAGCTGTGCAATCGATGCTGCATGGGCGCTGTACATCCGGTTTTTGGCAGGCAAAAACACGGCACCAGCGATGATTTTATCGCCCTCGGCAATGGCCAGAGAATGGGCAAAGCTGTCTTGGCCATCAATAAACGCGCGAGTGCCGTCGATGGGGTCGATGATAAAACAGCGCCGCGTGGACAGACGGTCGGCGCTGTCAGGGGTTTCCTCGGACAACCAGCCGTAATCGGGGCGGGCGCGGCGCAAGCGGTCTTCCAGCATGGCGTTCACGGCCAAATCAGCCTCGGTCACCGGGCCTGCGCCGCTGCCTTTGTCCCATATTTGCGGATTGCGCTTGAAATAGCGCAAGGCAATCGCCCCCGCCTCGCGCGCGGCATCGACCAGCAGGTCAAGGTCGCGCGCAAGTTCGGCAGTTCCCTCAGGCACCGGCAAGCGTTAACCCATCAACCAGCAAGGACGGCACCCGCGTTGACATATGCATCCGCGCATCATTGCCGGGCGTCATGCGCAGCAGCATATCGCGCAGGTTGCCCGCGATCGTCACCTCATTCACCGCATAGGTGATTTCGCCGTTTTCCACCCAAAACCCCGACGCCCCGCGCGAATAATCGCCCGTGGTCGGGTTGATGGATGAGCCGATCAGCGAGGTGATCAATAGCCCCGTCCCCATATCGGCAATCAACTCGGCCCGCGACTTTGTGCCTTGCGTCAGGTCGATATTCGACGTGCCGGGTGACGGTGGCGAGGATGCACCGCGCGCGGCATTGGCGGTGCTGGGCATGCCCAGTTTGCGCCCTGTGGCAAGGTCAAGCACCCACCCCATCAGCACGCCATTTTCCACAATCGCACGCCGCGCGGTCGGCAAGCCTTCGCCGTCAAAGGCGCGGCTGCCGGATATGCGGGGGCGGAAAGGATCTTCGATCACCGACAGGCCTGCGGGCAGGATTTGCTGGCCCAGCGCGTCGCGCAACCAGCCCGAACCGCGCGCAATTGTGGACCCGTTGATCGCGCCCAGCAAATGCCCGATCAAGCCCGATGAAATACGCTCATCATAAAGCACAGGATACGCCCCGGTTTTCGGTTTGCGCGCCCCTACCCGTTCCAAAGCACGGGCGGCGGCCAATGCGCCGATTTCCTCGGCACTGGGCAAATCGACGGCGTGGATACGGCCTTCGGCGGCCCAATCGCGTTCCATCCCTGTGCCCGATCCGGTAAAGGCCACGGCAGACAGTGACCGCGATGACCGCGCATAACCGCCGGAAAAACCATTGCTGGCCGCCAGATGGATTTGGCGACGCGATTGGCTGGCGCTGGCCTCGACTTGGGTAATCCCTTCCACGGCCATCGCGGCGGCCTCGGCGCGGCGGGCATCGGATTCGAGTAC
>CBDTUV010000235.1:0-4891 GCA_965363575.1 uncultured Pseudorhodobacter sp.
TGCCGCCGTGTGATCTCGGTTCTGCCCACGCTTTAAACACAGGCCCCTACAGTCGCTAAAAGTGCAGATGAGGGGGCTTGTCAGATCGCAATCGCGATATATAGTCTTGGACAGGGGCGAGGCCTCATGCCTTTCGCGCCCAAAAACTTGGACGGCCGCAGGGGATGTAAGCGAAGACAATGGATGGGGATTTTAGAGCAAGCTTTGTGCGTGAACCGGCGGCGTTGCGACAATTTCCGGCGTTGGTGTTGAACGCAGATTTCCGCCCGCTGTCCTATTACCCGCTGTCGCTGTGGACGTGGCAAGATGCGATCAAGGCGGCCTATCTGGACCGCGTGACCATCGTTGCCGAATATGACCATGTGGTCCGCAGTCAGAGGAATGAGATACGCATTCCTTCGGTTGTGGTGCTGAAAGACTTTATCCAACCTCAAAAGCGCGTGGCCTTCACGCGCTTTAATCTTTTTCTGCGCGACGAATTTTGTTGCCAGTATTGTGGTGGCAAAGGGGATTTGACCTTTGACCATGTGGTGCCGCGTGCGCGGGGTGGTGTGACCAGTTGGGACAATGTTGTGGCAGCCTGCAGCCCGTGCAATTTGCGCAAAGGTGCGCGAAGCTTGCGTGAATGTGGCTTGCAGTTGAACCGCAAACCACGCCAACCCCGGCCAGAGGAAATGCTGGCCCATGGCCGCCGCTTTCCGCCGAATTACCTGCATGAAAGCTGGCTGGATTTTCTGTATTGGGACGCCGAGTTGGAGCCGTGATTTGGGGTGTTTGCGCAGGTGGTCTTTGCCTATTTGGTTGCGGCGATGAAAAACCCTTCGGCATCCAGATCAAAACGCAAGCGATCCTGATCTTTGCTGGTCCTTAGGGTTTCGGCCACGTAGGCCGTGTTGGCGACGATCATCGCGACCTGACTTTCATCTAGCCCCAAGCTGTCGCGCAGCCAGAGGTATATTGAACCTTGGCTTTGAAAATTGGCGTGCAGGGCCTGAAGTCGCGCGTAAAAATCGGCATCGAAATGGCGCAGGCTTGCGACCGCGTTGAAATTCAACAGATGATTGTCATATTCGATCCGACCCGCGGCATCATTGTCGTTCAAGCGTGAGCGTTTAAGAACAACCGCATTTGCAGGGATATCGCCTTGGCCCGGCACCTGGTCGCGCATCCGTTTGCGCTTTATCCTGCCGTTCTCTTGCCAATAATAGTATTCTCGGTAGTCGATGTTTGAGGGGCGATCTTGTTGTGCAAGGATGGTGTCGATCGTGATAATCTCTGCCATCTCACGCATCCAAAACGCCATTTGAACCGGGGGGATCGGTGTGGTGCTTTGCGCCAGCCCTGCAGCAATCGCATCGGCCATCGGCAGGTCGGTGGACAAGGCCAAAACGACTGGCGATTGCAGAAACGCGGCATAACGTGCCTCGGCTGTGTCATCTTCAATCGCGCCATTCATTTCGGGGCCGTATGGCGTGCCGCTACCGTCATAGACGGTGCCATAGGCTGCGCGCCCATCAGATGTCAGAAAATCGTCCGCCGTGCCGTAACTATCGGATATTTCGTAACTTTCGGGCTGCGCGATGGCTGTGATAAGAGTGGTCCATGCCGCGTGGTTCATTGCCAAGGCCTCTTGGCCAGCGCTAAGGGCTTGACCGCCCAAAGCGACCTCATTCAGCAACACTGACTTATCGATGCTGCGCCAAACCGCCACGGGAACGGCTGTAGTGAACCCAAAATAGCGCGAGAAGTGGTAATAGAGCAGGGATGAGGGTGTGAAGGTGGCGCTTGTCGTCGCTTGGTTTATCGAGAACTTCAGCCGCGCAATCTTATCCTTGGCCACATATTTTGCGATTTGTCCGCCTGCGCAAATTTCGGATTGAAAACCAGTGCGGTCGCCTTTGAACTTGCCTTCGGAAATATCGTAAAACACGACCGCCGCACTGGTGGCCCAGATTTTAGGGCAAAGCGCGATGTCTGGGCTGTAGATATCAAGGCTGCAAAGCGCGGCCTCATCCGCGAGGTCATCGGCGTCGTATTTTGTGGAAGGTATGGGTGCGATGCGCACGCAGGTTTCGGGAACGCCATTGTAGCTTTGGAATTGTGTTGTGTGCCCGACCACGGAATCATTTGCCTGAACGGGCGGCGCCAAGGTTGCGAAAATAGCTGCGGCAAAGATTGTGTGCTTCACTTTGACCTCGGGGCAACGGCGCGGGATATAGCTATGGCCGGATAGGGAATAAGCGGGGCGCAATTATGGCAACAGGGCAATTTATCTTTGTTCCCGTCAATCCTCTAATTATCAGATTGCAGCGCATTTTTGCGCAATACGCTATTTGCCGTTTTTCCTGCTGCATCTGAGTGCTAGACAGGACGTGTATTGCAAGGTAAAGAGCTATCGCTGGCTTTCGTTAGCGCTAACAAGCTCGATTACCCAGAGAGGAAGCTTATGGTCTCGCGCGTTATTCCGGTGGAACCCTTTGATCTTGTGGTGTTTGGCGGCACAGGCGATTTGGCCCAACGTAAAATTATACCGGGCCTGTATCGGCGGTTCTGGGCGGGGCAAATCCCGGCGGATAGCACAATTATTGGTGCGGCGCGGTCGGAATTGGACGATGCGGGCTTTCAAGAGATGGCGCGCGCGGCAATTGCCGAGTTTGTAGCAAAAGACAAACTTGATCCCAAAGTGATCGACGCGTTTGTCGCGCGGTTGGGCTATGTAGCGATTGATGCCAAAGGCAAAGGCGGCTGGGATGCGCTGAAAAAGCGGATGCGGGCAGGGGTGGTCAAGGCATTCTATTTCTCGGTTGCGCCGTCTTTGTTTGGAGATTTGGCCGAACGTCTACATGCCCATAAAATTGCCGATGCCGACAGCCGGATTGTGGTCGAAAAACCCTTTGGTCGCGATTTGGAAAGTGCGCGGGCCTTGAACGGCGTACTGGCCAAGCATTTTGACGAAGCACAAATTTACCGGATTGACCACTATCTGGGCAAAGAAACCGTGCAAAACCTGATGGCCGTGCGCTTTGCCAATATCTTGTTTGAGCCGCTGTGGAAGTCGGAATACATCGACCATGTGCAGATTACCGTGGCCGAAACCGTGTCGGTTGATGGGCGCGGCGCCTATTATGACAAGTCGGGGGCGATGCGGGATATGGTGCAAAACCATATGATGCAGCTACTCTGCCTGATCGCGATGGAACCGCCGTATCACTTTGACCCCGATGCTGTGCGCGATGAAAAGCTGAAGGTTATTCGGGCGTTAGACCCGGTCAAACCCGAAGACATCGTGCGCGGGCAATATTTGGCCGGGAACGGGCAAGGCGGTTACGTCGAACATTCCGAAGATCCGGCCAGCAAGACCGAAAGCTATGTCGCGCTGAAGGTCAACATTTCCAACTGGCGTTGGAAAGGGACACCGTTTTATCTGCGCACCGGCAAACGCATGCGCGCGCGGGCCTCGGAAATCGCGATCACCTTTCGCGAACCGCCGCATTCAATTTTCGACGATGCCGAAGGGTGGCGCGAAAATGTTTTGGTTATCCGTTTGCAGCCCAATGAGGGCATGAACCTGATGGTAATGATCAAGGAGCCGGGGCCGGGCGGGATGCGCCTGACCCAAGTGCCGCTGGACATGAGCTTTGCCGAGGCGTTGGGTGAGGAGGGGGCCGATATCCCCGATGCGTACGAACGGCTGATCATGGATGTGATCCGGGGCAACCAAACCTTGTTCATGCGTGGTGATGAGGTAGAGGCCGCATGGGGCTGGACCGATCCGATTATCCAAGGTTGGGAAGAGCGTGGCGACAAGCCCAAGGGTTATGATGCCGGATCATCCGGGCCGGAGGATGCGTTGATGTTGATGCACCGTGACGGGCGCCGCTGGCGGGAGATACGCGAATGAACTTTATCGAATATGCGGACCGCGAAATGATGATGATGGCGCTTGCGAATATCATCGCGAGCGAACTTGGTGCGGCCTTGCGCCAACACGGGCGGGCCAGCCTGTCGGTGCCGGGTGGCACGACACCGGGGCCGGTGTTTGATCTGTTGTCGGCAACCAATCTTGACTGGGAAAATGTTGCGGTATTTTTGAACGATGAACGCTGGGTCGATGAAGACAGCCCTCGGTCCAATACGCGGCTGTTGCGCCAGCATTTGTTGCAAAACCATGCGGCGGCGGCGCAGTTGATCCCGCTTTATGCGCCAAGCGAAACGCCCGAGGGCGCGATGGATGCGCTTTCGGCAGGCCTGACTCCGCATTTGCCGATCTCGGTTTTGCTTTTGGGGATGGGCGCGGATATGCATACGGCGTCCTTGTTTCCCGGTGCCGACCGTCTGGCCGAGGCTTTGGCCGATGATGCGCCAAATCTGTTGCCCATGCGGGCCGATGGGGCCGGAGAGCCGCGGATCACCTTGACAGCCCCAGTGCTGCGCGACGCGATGAATATCCATATTCTGATCACTGGTGCCGAGAAACGCGCAGCCCTTTCACAGGCCGCCAAGCTGTCCGACACCGAGGCACCCGTGCGCGTGGTGCTGGCAAATGCAACCATCCATTGGGCGGAGTAAGACATGAAAGCGAAGTGGCAGGCGTTGCGCGCCCATCATGCAAACATTGCAAACACGCGCATCGCGGATTTGCTGGGCAACCCGGCCCGCGCGGCTGATTTTTCGCGCCGCCATGGTGAGATGCTGTTTGATTTTTCCAAAACCACGCTGGATGCCAAAGCCTTGTCTTTGCTGTTGGATTTGTCCAAAGCAGGCGGCGTAGAGGCCAAGCGCGAAGCGATGTTTTCGGGTGCCAAGATCAATGAGACTGAAGGCCGCGCTGTGCTGCATACCGCCCTGCGTAACCTGAATGCCGCCGTGATGTTGGATGGTGAAAACGTGA
>CBDTUV010000236.1:0-4887 GCA_965363575.1 uncultured Pseudorhodobacter sp.
TGGCAACCTCGCCCCGTTCGGGTTGCAGGGCGACCAAGGTATCGCCCCGCATCACCGCTTTGAACTGAAATGCACCCTTGGCCACACTTGGGTCAGCATCCGCCGCCCCCCAAGCCGCTGCCAGATCTTCTTGCAACGCTTGCGGCAGGGTTTGCAGCGCAGTCGCGTAATCCTCTAACGGCCAAGCAATCGTGCGATGGGTCAAGTCTTGTCCAAGGCCATCACCCGCAGCGGCGCTATACCCCTCCGTCCCAAGCCGCGCCAAAATCGCCTCGGTCGATGCAATCGCATCCAGACCGACAGCATGGGCAAGCTGATAGGTTTTGCCGGGATAGGTTGACAACACAACCGCCAACCGCCGCGCCGGGGCAGGGGTCTTCGCCAAGGCATACCAGCTTGCGACCTTTTCCACCGCCGCCTCAATCAGCGCTGCATCCGCTCGGTGGGTAAAGCGGGAAAACTGCAAATCGGGGTCACGCGGGGTTGGCGCTTTGAAACTGACAGCGCCCGCAAAGATACGCCCATCCACCTCGGGCAACACCACATGCATCGCGAGGTCGGCAGGCGACAACCCGCGGTCGGCCTCAAGCCATTCCCGCCTGCGCGCGGTCGACAACCCTACCTGAAACACCGGGCAACCGGGCGCATCCAGCGGTGACGTGCCATCCGCCCCCTTGGCCGAAAACGCAGTCGCATTGATCACCGCGACAGGGGCCAAATCCCCCAAGGCTTGGCGCACCCACGCCGCCGATACGGGCGCTTTCAACGAATTCGCAAACAGCCCCACCGCATTGAACCCGCGCGCGCGCAGCCGTGTGATCAGCGCATCCACCGGGCTGGTATCGGCCGAGGTCAAGTAACTGCGGTAAAACGTCACCGCCACGGCAGGCCCGTCCAGCGTAGGCGCGCCAACAACCCCCAATTCAGGGTCATACCACCCACATTCCGGCACCGATTTATCGCCCACAACCGGCCCTGCATAAAGCCCCGCCGCCAAAGCAAGCTGTGCCAAGGCTGCCTGCGCCGCCACAGCCCCCCCCGCCTCGCACAGCGCCGACAAACGGCGCAAGGTCGATACGGGCAAGGTGGACAGCGCATCCAAACGCGCATCGGGCCGCCCATCGGCAGGCACAATCGCCAGCGCAATCGCGCGCCTGCGACACAAATCCTGCACCTGCGCCAACCCATAAGACCAATAGCTTTCGCCACCAATCAGCCGGATCAAAATCCCCTTGGCACCCGATAAAGTATTCTCAACATAGGTATCCACCGACAACGGATGCCGCAGCGCCACCAAGTTGGCCAACCGCGTGGCAGGCAACGATGCCCGCCCGCGCGCCCATCCCGCCGCAAAAGCCCCAAGGTCACTGTCAGAAAAGGACAACACCACCAAATCGGCAGGGCTTTGCCCCACGTCATAAGGCGTGTCCGTTTCCTCTAACCCGTGGCTTTCGCGAAAGACGACATGCATGGATCAGGCCTCTAGCACCGCGCGAATGGCAGCCTCATTGATATGGTCATGCTCGGCGATCACCACCAACCGGGTCTGGCGCGGCGCATCCCCCCACGGGCGGTCGTATTGCACGCGAATACGCTCACCCACGGCTTGGACCAACATCCGCATCGGCTTGCCCGTTACCGCCACATAGCCTTTGACCCGCAAAATATGCTGCTCGCGCGCAAGACGGATAATCGCGGCTTGCAAAGCCTCCGGGTCGGCCACCTCGGGCAGGTCAATCACAACGCTCTCAAAATCGTCATGCTCGTGGTCGTCATGCCCGTCATGGTGGCTGGGGCGCGCATCGATATCATCCTCAGCCGCCGAATTCAGACCCAAAATTACCCGCGGGTCAATAATCCCATCGGTCATCGCGATCATCGGCACCTTGCGCACGGTTTCCGATGTGATGACCTGCCGCGCAGCAGCAAGCCCCGCCTCGCCTGCCAAATCCGCCTTAGAGAGCAGGATAATATCGGCACAAGAGATCTGGTCCTCAAACACTTCAGACAGCGGTGTTTCATGGTCAATACTGTCATCGGCAAGGCGCTGGGCATCCACCGCCGCCACATCGGGCGCAAACCGCCCTGCCGCCACCGCCTCGGCATCGGCCAGCGCAATCACCCCATCCACCGTAATCTTGGACCGGATCGCAGGCCAATCAAACGCCTTCAACAACGGTTTCGGCAAGGCCAACCCCGAGGTTTCGATCAAAATATGGTCGGGCCGCTGTGGCATCGCCATCAGTGCCTCTATCGTCGGGATGAAATCATCGGCCACGGTGCAGCAAATGCAGCCATTCGCCAGCTCAACAATATTTTCCACCGGGCAACTCTCATCCGCGCAGGATTTCAAGATATCGCCGTCCACCCCCACGGTGCCAAACTCATTGACCAAAATCGCCAAACGCTTGCCTTGCGGGTTCATCATCAAATGCCGGATCAGCGTGGTTTTACCCGACCCAAGAAAGCCAGTGATCACGGTAACGGGAATTTTGGACAGGTCAGACATTGGGGGCATCCTTGGTCAAAGTGTAAGGTGGAATCCGCGCGATACAATTCTTGCGGAAGTGTTGGGATCTTTCGCGCCACGGCACTAGCCCATCTGCGGCAGTCAGGTAACGCGCAGCGCCATCGCGCAAGGTTTCGGCATCAGTGTCGGGGTTCAAATTGCCGTAAACATAGGACCAGCGCTCTCCACCGCGCAGCGCCACGGTGCAACCGCGGGTGCAATTGGACAGGCATTCCACGGCACGCACGTGCAATCCCGCAGGCAACGCCCCCGCCATCAACGCTGCGTACAGCCGCGCGCCGGGCAGGGCGCCATCTTCGTCAGCCAATGGATTTGCCGCCAATGAATCGGCAGGCAGGCTGGTCTTGCAGGTCACGCAAATCAGCAACTCTGCATCTGGCAAAACAGCGGGAGTCATGGTGGCATCGCTCATCGCATCGGTCCTTATGGCTGGAACGAACCGGGGCAAAAATGACGGGCGCACGTAAAAGTGCCCGACACCGGGGCACCCCGCCCGGACTTCGTCTGTCTCTCGTGTTGGCAGGTCTCCCGGCTTGCGGATGTCGGGACATATCGTCCCAATGGTTGCCCCGCCTTCCCAGCCAGAATGGGCCAGTGGCATTGGGCGACCTCTCCGGTCACGGTCGCGGGGGCGGCTGTGCTTGGGGTGCAAAACACCACTGCACATTCCCTTTTCACCCGAAAACCATCGGGCACCAACAGCCCCTACTTGTGCCAACTGACTGGGCAGAGTCAAGCGCGGCTGTGCTGCATTTGCCGCGGACCAATCGGGGCGGCTTTTGGTTGTAGTGGCGGGCAACTGCTGACAAAGATAGCGCCAAGCCGATTGAAAGGATGCCAGCCATGAACGACACACCCGCAGAAAACCCGCCAACTGAAAAGCCACCAACCGAGAAGCCAGAAGTCGATAACGCCCGCCACGCCAACAAAATGGCCAAGAAAAAAGCCGCGCGCGACAAAATCATGGCGACCAAAGAAGGCGACAAAGGCCTGATCATCGTCCACACTGGCGCGGGCAAGGGCAAATCCTCCTCAGGGTTTGGTATGATCTTGCGTTGCATCGCCCACGGCATGCCAAGCGCCGTGGTCCAGTTCATCAAAGGCGCGTGGGACACCGGCGAACGCCGCTTGATCGAGGCGAATTTCGCCGACAATTGCCAGTTTTACGCAATGGGCGAAGGGTTTACCTGGGAAACCCAAGACCGCGAACGTGATGTCGCCGCCGCTCAGGCTGGTTGGGCCAAGGCCAAAGAGTTGATCCTCGACCCCGAAATCCAGTTTGTCCTGCTGGATGAGATTAACATCGCCCTGCGCTATGATTACCTTGATATCGCCGAGGTCGTGGCCTTCTTGCGCGACCATAAACCGCCGATGACCCATGTGGTGCTTACGGGCCGCAATGCGAAAGAAGAGCTGATCGAGCTGGCCGATTTGGTCACGGAGATGACCCTGATCAAGCATCCGTTCCGCTCGGGCATCAAAGCGCAAAAAGGCGTGGAATACTGAATGAAAAAGCGCATGTTGACCGAAATGGGCATGGGCACATCCCTGCGCCGTCAGGATTATACCGAAGCCGCCATTCGCGCGGTCAAAGATGCGCTGTGGCACAATTCCATCAACTTGGCCGAACTGTTTGGCCGCGACAAATCCGATATGCTCATTGATCTCGACATTGGCGTCCAGCAGCCCGATCTGGTTGCCCAAGATAGGCTCGCCGCCGTGTTCCCCTATGGGCAGGTTCGGGTGTCGGTGGTCAAAGGCGGGCTCGATATCGCGCGCGCCGATGGTGGCAAACCCACCGTCATCGCCAATGCCGCAATCTCGGTGTCATTTGAGATGGAGGCATAAATGCAGCGCTTTATCATTGAAATGGGCATGGGCAACGACCAATACGGCCAAGATTACACCAAGGCCGCCGCCCGCGCGATTGAGGACGCGATCCGCCATTCCGCCATCCCGATGTTTGAGGCGGTGGGCATTTCCCACGCAGACATGGAGGTCCGCGTGACCATCGGCGTGCAAAACCCTGATGCGGTGGATTGCGCGGCATTAGTGCAAAATCTCCCCCGTGGCCGTGCCACCGTCACCGCCACCCATGGCGGCCTCAACGTCACCAACCCCGACAACGGCAATGTGTTGGTCATCGCCACCGCCGCGGTTGAGGCGTTTTTGCCTAAGCAAGGCCGGCAAGACGGGCAAAACGGGCAAGGCCGGCAAGACGGGCAAGGATAGCCACATGCGCGCGCTGATGATCCAAGGGGCAGGGTCCAACGTCGGCAAATCACTGTTGGTCGCGGGCCTGTGCCGTGCGGCCAAACTGCGCGGCCTGTCGGTTCGTCCGTTCAAGCCGCAAAACA
>CBDTUV010000237.1:0-4843 GCA_965363575.1 uncultured Pseudorhodobacter sp.
CAACCTGATCCCATCAATGATCGACGCATGGTTCAAACTGTCCGAGATCACCGCATCTTCCGGCCCCAGCAGCGGCTCAAACAGCCCGCCATTGGCATCAAAGCACGCCGCAAACAGGATCGAATCCTCATGCCCCAAATAGGTCGCCAACCGCGCTTCCAATTGGCGGTGCATTTCTTGCGTCCCACAAATAAACCGAACCGAGGCCATGCCAAACCCGTCATGCTCCAACGCCCGCCGCGCCGCCGCAATCAGATCAGGATGATCCGCCAACCCCAAATAATTATTGGCACACAGGTTCAGCATCCGCCGCCCCTCCATTGCCACATGCGCCCCTTGCGGCCCCGAAATCAGCCGCTCGTGCTTGGTCATGCCTTCGGCCTCAATCGCCGCAAGCTCGCCTCGAATATGGTCCAAAAAGTCCGACATGCCAGATACACCTCCGCGTTGGCGGAAAGAATGCCACAGCAACGCCAATTCGTCAATATAAAGGATTAAAATCCACTATAACGGATTTTTCTGTTTCCAAATATCCCAGGGGGTGAGGTGCACCGCACCGAGGGGGGCAGCGCCCCCCTAACCGCCCGTCAACTCCCCTGCACAATCAATATCGCCCGCGCCGCCGCGTCGCCCATACAATGGATCGCATGGTCGCGGTCGGCAAAGTACCGCGCGGTGTCGCCTTGGCCAATCTCGGCCTCTTCCGCCCCTGACACCACGCGCAGGCTGCCCTCGATCACCGTCACATGCTCACGGCACCCGGCCGAATGGGGCGCTGACACCAAGGCCGCACCGGGCTGAAAGCTAATATCATAAACCTCATGGTCGCCCACGGTTTCGGCAGGTGACAATATCCTGATACGCACCCCGCGCCCGTGCCCGGTCATCACCGGGGCGGCGGCCGCGCGCGTCACATCAATCCCCGGCGCAGTCTTGGCCTCCAGCAATCCGGCAAAATCGACGCCCAGCGCTTGGGTCAGGTTCCACAGCGTCGCCACGGTCGGACTTGATTCTCCGCGCTCAATCTGGCTGACCATCGATCGGCTCACGCCAGAAATCCCCGCAACCGCATCCAAGCTTAACCCACGCGCTTTTCGCGCCGCGCGCAACCGTTCTGCCAGCCTATCGGTGATGGTATCGGTCATAGACCCTGCAAAGCCCCATAAATACTTCTGCCCATGTCACCTGCAAAGGCGGGCCGCGTCAATATTTACAGGGTGAGGGAAGGCCTTTTAAGCAGGCTAGGCTTTGAAATGGTCGGGGCGATAGGATTCGAACCTACGACATCCAGTTCCCAAAACTGGCGCGCTACCAGACTGCGCTACGCCCCGACATCTCAACCGTTCGATCATTTCAACCGAACATGCGCGCTTCCTACGACATGCTTTTCGGATTGAAAAGCCTTATTGCGCGTCACAACGCCATGCAGCCGAAATTTGTTCCAAATCCGGGTGGCGAATAACCGCGCCAGGCGCGATTCCCAGCTTCTTTGCCAGCCCGCCGTTGATTTCCAGAATAGCCAGAATCTCTGTGCCGCCATCGATTCCCGTCTCGTCATGCGGGACAGCATTGGCATGCACATGGCGCACAAGGCCCGTTTCGTCGGCAAAAATCATGTCCAAGGGAATCAGTGTGTTTTTCATCCAAAACACCGCGTGCTGCGGGCGCTCATAGATAAACAACATGCCTGACGATGATGCCATGTGCTCGCGAAACATCAAACCCTGGGCGCGCTCGGCGGGATCATCCGCCACCTCGACCGAGAATCGCGCCACCGCACCAGAGCCAAGCCGCAGCTCGACCTGACCCGGCGCACAAGCGGCGCCCGCAGCCCCGAGTGGCGCGGCCAATGCCAACCCCAGCGCAAGCCAAACCGCTTTCATTTCAACGCCTTCATGGCCGCATCCCATGACAACACCTGTGCTGCCATGCGCCCGCGCTTGCCATCAATGATCCGCAGGCAAATCGCCTCGCCCGCCGCAAGATCAGCAAACCCAGACATGCGCAGCACTTCGACATGCACAAACACATCCTCGGCCCCGCCGAACACATTGGCAAAACCAAAGCCTTTGCCCTTGTCGAACCACTTAACCCGGGCCGGTTCCAACGGGCAGGCGGCAATCTCTTCGGCGGTAAAGGTATTACCCTCCCCCGCCATGGCAAACGCCGCCCCTTCGGGCGGAACAATCGAAATCACCTCAACCGCTTGCACACCGCGCGGCGTTTGTTGAACTGTTACGGTGATTTGCGCGCCATCCGCGACCGTGCTCTGGCCAAAGTTGCGCAGCACATTCGCGTGCAACAACACATCAGACCCCGTCTCATCCGACAAGATAAAGCCAAAGCCCTTGACCGGATCAAACCATTTCACGCGACCATGCAACACCTGCACAGCCTTTTCTGCTTCTTCGTCTTCCATAGTCAGGCCTCTTCCCCAGATTTAGCCCTTAAAGTCCTGTTCTGTTGGAAATGGCCCTTCTATTCAAGTGTAATTCAACACATGGGCGCACAGGCCACCCTGCGTTCCCGCACGATTAGGGGTTCAGGCGGGCCACATCCCACGCGCTTTGCGCATCCTTGCGGGTCCAGCGAAACCGGTCATGCAGGCGGAAATCGCCATCCGCCCAGAACTCGATTTCGGTCGGAATGATTCGGATACCGCCCCAAAACGGTGGCCGCTTGGGGTTGGTGCCATGCTGCAAGGTCACCTTCGCCACATCCGCCATCAACGCGCCGCGCGACGCCAAAGGCTGCGACTGCGCCGAGGCCCAAGCCCCCAACCGGCTTTTCAGCGAACGTGAGGCATAATACGCATCCGCCTGCGGCCCTTCCTCACGTTCGGTCACGCCCCGCACCCGGATCTGACGGCGCAAGCTCTTCCAATGCATCACAAAGGCCGCTTTGCCCGTCGCCTCAATCTCGCGCCCCTTTTGGCTGGTGTAATTGGTGTAAAACACAAATGCCGCAGGCTCGATATCCTTCAACAGCACCATGCGCGCGTTTGGCATACCGCTTGCATCCACCGTCGACAGCGCAATCGCATTGGGATCATTGATCTCGTTCTTCTCTGCCTCGGCCAACCACTCACGCGCCAAAACAAACGGGTCAGCCCCCGCAAAAATACCACCACGATCCATGCGTCACCTCAATTCTGTACGAACATTTCAACAACCCTAACCTGCATTTGGCCAAGGGCAAGCCCGATACCCCAACATCTTGGCCACAAGCCTTGATGCCGCACCCCGGATCGCCTAAACCAACCCCTAACACATTAAAAAACAAATGGGGGACACTATGGCCGGACTTATGGCAGGCAAGCGCGGGCTCATCATGGGCCTTGCCAACGACAAATCCATCGCTTGGGGCATCGCCAAGGCCTGCGCCGAACACGGGGCCGAGCTTGCATTTTCTTACCAAGGTGAGCAGCTGAAAAAGCGGGTCGAACCCCTTGCAGCCTCGGTCGGTTCTACCGAATTGATCGAATGTGATGTGACGGATGAGGCCTCGCTTGACGCCGTTTTTGACCACCTGAAAAACGTCTGGGGCAGCATCGATTTCGTCGTCCACGCCATCGGCTTTTCCGATAAAAACGAACTCCGTGGCCGCTACGTTGATACCGGGCGCGAAAACTTCCTGATGTCGATGGATATCTCGGTCTATTCCTTTACCGCCGTGTGCAAACGCGCGGCTGCCATCATGAACCCCGGCGGCAGCTTGCTGACCCTCACCTATTACGGCGCTGAAAAAGTCATGCCGCATTACAACGTCATGGGCCTGTGCAAGGCCGCGTTGGAGGCATCGGTCAAATACATCGCCGAGGATCTGGGCAAAGACGGCATCCGTTGCAACGCCATTTCCGCAGGCCCGATTAAAACGCTGGCAGCCAGCGGCATCGGTGATTTCCGCTATATCATGCGCTGGAATGAGCTGAACTCGCCGCTCCGCCGCAACGTGACCACAGATGAGGTTGGCAAGGCCGCCGTATTCCTGCTGTCTGATCTCGGTTCCGGCACCACGGGCGAAAACCTGCATGTCGATGCGGGCTATCATGTTGTTGGCATGAAGGCCGTCGATGCCCCCGATATCGACGTTGTCACCGCCAAAGCCCAAAAGGGTTCCGCTCCCTCTGCCCAAGCCCCCTCTGCCCAAGAATGACGATAGAGCCTTTTCTGGCTCTGATTGCAGTCCTCACCCCGGCGATTCTGTCGCCGGGGCCAAGCATTATCGCCGCCACCCAAATGGCGCTCGCCCAAGGCCGCGACAAAGCCCTCCCTTACGGCCTCGGCCTCGCCTTCGGTGCCTCGCTTTGGTGCCTGTTTGCCCTCTTTGGCCTCGCCGTGGTCTTCAAACTCTACCCGCCTTTGTTCCAAGCCGCCAAAATCGCAGGCGGCCTCTACCTGCTCTATATGTCCTACGGCCTCTGGCGCGCCGCACGCAGCCCACTTCCCCCCGCCGCCAAACGGCGCTTTGGCAATGGTTTCGCAGGCGGTATAATCCTCAGCCTGTCCAATCCCAAACCCGCCTTGTTCTATTCCGCCGTGATCCTAACGCTGTTCCCGAACCCCCAAGGCGCTGTCATGCTGGCCGCAATCTACGCGACCGCATTGGCGACAGAGCTGTTTTGGTATGCCACTGTCACCATTTCCATGTCCACCAACGCCATGCGCAAACGCTACTTGGCCGCCAAGTTCTGGATAGACACCACCGCCGCCATTGCCCTCGCAGCCCTTGCAGCCCTCCTGATCTTCAACCTCTAAAGGTCCGCGCCCATGACCCTCACCGCTTTCCTCGCCGTGACCTTCCTTCCCCTCATGGCCGCCATCAGCCCCGGTCCCGCCGTTTT